>CAYQTW010000005.1:5431-25888 GCA_964420485.1 uncultured Anaerolineales bacterium | reverse complement strand
CGGTAGCAGCGCGTTTTGCGCGCCTGGTCGGCCACCTCCAGCCAACCGCCGGCCAGCCAGGTATCAGATCGGACACCGTACGCGGGGAGAGCCCCAGTGCACGAGCGATCTCAGCAGTGGTGACGGTTTCCTGGCGGGTGAAGAGCCCCAGCACCAGCCGTGCCCGCAAATCCCGCACGATGGCGGGGGTAAAAGTGAAGCGAGTGTTCACGGAATCTCTTCCGGCTCCGGCGTCTCAACCTGTGCCGCCTGAAACATCGCCAGCACTTTGGCCGCGGCGCCGCTGGCCTGCGCCACCGTCTCTGGGATGTCCTGCGGCCCCAGGTCCGCCCCGGCCAGGAAGACCCCCGGCACGCCGCCCTCTACCGGCGTCATCTCCGCGTCGCTCGCGGTGTAGAAGCCAAACTCGTCTACGCTGATGCCCAGCATCTCCGCCACGCGGCGACTCCCCTCGGAGGGAACAATCGCCGCCACCACGACTACCATGTCGGCGGCGATCTCTACCTTACTCCCGGTCAGCGTATCCACTCCCCACACCATCACCTTGCCGTCTTGGGAGAAGACTTTGGAGACTCGTCCACGGATGTAGACTGTGCGGTCCTCCTCCATCGCCCGCGTGACGAATTCCTCGTATCCCTTGCCACCGGCCCGGATGTCTATGTAGAACACGTAGACCTGCCCGTCGGGGATGCGGTGTCTGTAGAGAATGGCGTGCTTGGCGGTGTACATACAGCAGATTTTCGAGCAGTACGGCACGCCGTGTTCCGGGTTGCGCGAACCGGCGCACTGGATGAAGACTACCTCTTTGGGGACAGTGCGGTCAGAGGGACGGATGATTTTGCCGCCGGTCGGCCCGGAGGCGGATAGTAGCCGTTCGAACTCTAGCCCGTCCATCACGTCGGGGTGATCCATATAAGTGTAGGCCTGCACCGCTTCGTCCTGGTAAAGTTCGTAGCCCGTGGCGACGATGATAGCCCCCACCTCCACCTCGACGATCTCGGGCCTCATATCGTAGTCAATGGCATCCGCTTCGCACGCTTCCGCGCACTTCCCACACGCCAGGGGAAAGAGTCCCATGCAGGCATCGGGGTCGAGTGTATAGACCGCCGGCACCGCCTGGGGATGGGGAATGTAGATCGCGCGACGGGCGGCCAGTCCCCGGTCAAACTTGTTGGGCACCACCATCGGGCAGACCTTGGCGCAATCGTCACAGGCGGTGCACTTTTCCTCGATGACGTAGCGGGGATGGCGCAGGATTTTCACCCTGAAATTTCCAACCTCTCCCTCCACGTCCACCACTTCACTCAGCGTCAGCAGGCGGATGTTGGGATGCTGCCCAACCTCGACCGTGCGCGGCGTGAGGATGCATTGGGAACAATCCAGCGTCGGGAAGGTTTCTGACAGTTGCGCCATGTGCCCGCCGATGGAGGGCTCTTTCTCGACCAGGATCACCTCGTAGCCGCTGTCGGCAATGTCCAACGCGGCCTGCATCCCGCTAATTCCAGCACCGATCACCAGGGCTCGATCATTCATTGTTTCTTTCACTGTTCATTGAACAACAACCTCGGATCCACGTAGTGCTCCTCCATCCCCCAATCCTCCTCCGGCAGCCCCAGCGCCACGGCCATCAGTTGGGTAAAGTAGAGCACCGGTATCTCGTTGCCGGCGCGACCGGCCTCCGTCTCCCGCTGCGGGTAGTCCAGGTTGAACTGGCAGAGGGGGCAGGCGGTGATGATGGCCTGTGCCCCGCACCCTCGCGCCGAGGTCACGATGTCTTTCGATAGCGTCTCAGAAACCTGGGGATCTTTCACCGTCAGGTAAGAGCCACAGCACTCGATGCTGTAGGGAAAGTCCACCGGCTCTGCCCCCAGCGCCCGCACCAGGTCGTGCAGGATGCTCGGATCCTCCGGGTCGTCCAGGCCGATCTCGTCATAGGGACGCAGGAGCAGACAGCCGTAGTAGGGAGCCACCCGCAATCCGGTCAGCGGGCGCACCACCCGTTCGGCCAGCGCTTCCCAACCCAGATCATCCCGCAGGATTTCCAGGAAATGCACTACGTGCATATCACCGCGATACTCTTGCTCGGTGAACCAGTTGATGCGTTCCAGCATCTCGGGGTCCCGCTTCAATAACGCCTGGGAGCGGCGGAGGACGTTGAAGCAGATAGCGCACAGCGTCGCCACGCGCTCACCGGCCTGTTGCGCTTGATATAGAATCCGCGTCGGGGCGATGAGTGCCATCGAGTCGTCCAGCACCAGCGGGAACGTCGCCCCACAACACTGCCACTCAGCAAGTTCCTCCAATTCCAACCCCAGCGCCGCTGCCACCGCCCGTCCAGAGCGGTCATAGTTCTTTGCTTTCGTAGAAAGTGTGCAACCCGGATAGTAAGGAATACCCATTACCAACCTACCTCATATACTTCCTGTACCCGCCGACAATCGCCAATTGCGGCACTTCTCGCACCAACTCCAGCGGGAGCGCTTTCAGATCCAGTTCCGTGACTCCCTTGCGCAGCGAGGTCTGGCGCAGCGCCTCCATCAGCCGGGGCAAATCCACCCCCTTGGGGCAGCGCGTGACACAAGTCAGGCAGGAGGCGCAAATCCAGATCGTGTTGCTTTCCAACACCTCCTCCATCCCTAGTTGCGCCATGCGGATGACCTGGCTGGGCAGGATGTCCATCGCCGCCACGACTGGACAGCCGGCGCTACACTTGCCACACTGATTACACGCCAACAGGTTCTGCCCGCTGATCTCCTCCACGCGGGTCACGAAAGGGCCGCGCACTTTGTCAATAGAGATTTGGATTCGCATACCACCTCCCGCTTAAAAAGTAGACAAGGAAACATGTACACAAGTAGGCAGGCTTTCACCCCTGGTTACTTGTATCCCTGTCTACTTGTATCCTTGCCTACTTGTCTACTTCTATTCCGGCGGCGCGCTTGGCTCCGGCAAGGGTGTTCCACATCAACATTGTGATGGTCATCGGGCCGACCCCGCCTGGCACCGGCGTCAGATAGCCGGCCACCTCGTTCACCGAATCAAAGTCCACGTCACCCACTAGCTTGTATTTGCGAAAGAGAGATATCATCTCGCAGTCCTGCGCCTCTGCCGGCACTTGGTCCTTCAGGTAAGCCTCATCGTGAGTAGCGCAGTACACGCCAATTTTACGGCGACCGCCCTTTTCCGACTCATCCGCGCGGTGGGCGATAAAGGTCTCACCCGTGGTAGCACAAGTCCACTCCCTGTCGGCCGGGTGCTCGACCCATACCCGATTGATGCCCACGTCAATCACCGCCGCGCCGGGCTTGACCCAATCGGCCTTGACCATCTCGGGCCGGCCTACGGCGGCGATGAGGATGTCGGCGCGACGGCAGGTGCCGGGCAGGTCCTTTGTGCGAGAATGGCAGATGGTGATGGTGGCATTGCGGTGCAACAGCAACATTGAGACCGGCAACCCCACGATGTTGCTGCGGCCCAATATCACGGCTTCCTGGCCCTCAATCTCGACTCCAGAGCGCACGAGCAATTCGATGCACCCGGCGGGCGTGCATGGTACAAACCACGGCTCGCGCCCCTTCATCGAAAGCCGTCCGATATTGAGTGGATGGAAACCATCCACGTCCTTCTCCAAGTTGATCATGCCCAATATCTTTTCTTCGTCCAGGTGCTTGGGCAGCGGGAGTTGGACCAGGATGCCGTGGATCTCGGGATCAGCGTTCAGCCGTTTCACCAACTCTTCGACTTGCTCCTGCGATACATCTTCGGGCAAGTGCTCGCCGATGGAGTAAAAGCCACACTTGGTACACGTCTTTTGCTTGGACCGGACGTAGGACTGTGAGGCGGGATTCTCGCCCACCAGCACCGTTGCCAGGCCGGGTGTGATGCCGTACTTTTCCTTCAACATCACTACCTCGGCCTGAATCTCCTCGTAAATCTGGGCCGCTATCGCCTTGCCGTCAATCAGTTGTGCTGTCATATCTCTCCTTTTCGTGGGACAGATTACCAATCTGTCCTACACCCGCAGGTACGAATCCGTGTAGATGACCTTGTTCAGCAATATCTGCACCGTCTTCCAGATGTCCGCCTGCTGCGGGTCGGACATATCCACGTCATCGGGTTGCAACTCCTCCATTGCCTCCACCCGGTCGTGCAGTTTGAGCAGCAGCCGGCCGACGGAGGTGCTCTCGTCCCGCTCCTCTACAATACGGATGAACTCTTTCATGTCTTTGTCAAGCGGGTTGGCGATCACCATGTCAATCCCGGCCCCCATCAGCATGACCATGTAGACGCGATTGAGCAGTGGACGAAATTCGGCAGGTACCCCGTTGGAGACATTTGAGACACCCCCATTGGTCAGCGGGGGCGGATCCCAGGCATACTTGAGTGTGCGCACTGCCTCAATGCACTCAGGGCAGTACTCCTGAGTACCGGAGACGGTCAGCACCAGCGGGTCAATGATCAGGTCGTTAATGGGGAAATCAATCTCCAGCATACGGGGGATCAATTTCTCCAACGCGATGTTGACCCGCTCGTCGGCTTTGACCGGGATCATGCCCCTCCCCATTGTAAGCGCGATGAGGCGGGTTCCGTACTTTTTGGCCACCAGTGGCACCTTCTCCAGCCGCTCCTCCTCGGCGGAGGTCGAGTTGATGATAGGCTGGGCTTTGGTAGCCACCTCGCAGGCAACCTCGATAGCAGCCAGGTTGGTGGTGTCGAAGCACAGAGGCACATCCACCACTTCCTGCACGACCTCCGCCAGCCAGGGCAGGATCTCGTGGCCGCGCTTCTTCTGCGGGCCGATGTTGAGATCTACCGCGTCTGCCCCGGCGTCCACCATACGCACGGCCAAGTCCTGGAAGAACTTGGCGTCCCGCTCGGCGATGGCCTTCTTGACCCGAGGGGAAATGATTTGGATGTTCTCGGCTATGATATACATTCTGGTTACCTCCTTAATTTTATGGTAAATTGGTAGATTTTAGTAAATTGGCAAATCGGTAGAATCACGACCCAGTCCATTGTAGCATTTATACCACGATTGCGGCATAAACACCGCAGTCCCTTATCTTATCGCCCTCTCGGCAATCTCCCGCACGGCCCGATAGACCGCCGTCTCCGCCGGCAGTTCCACCAGCGGCCGGCCTGCGAACTCGAACTCGGCCATCGCCGCATCCTCCGGCACGGTTCCCAACAACTCTAGTCCGGTCCGCTCTACGGCCTGGGCCAGAGGTTCGGGCATCTCCCCCCGCAGGCGGTTGATGACCAGATAGACACAGCTCACGCCAATGTCCAGTTCTGGCACCATCTCACGCATGTGCTGCGCGGCGATGAGCCCTCGCTGCGTGGGGTCAGTCACCAGTAGCAGCACGTCCACGTCACGAGTGGTGCGGCGACTGAGGTGCTCCATCCCGGCCTCGTTGTCAATCACCACGTATTTGTACTGCTTCTCGATCCGGTCCATAATCACCCGCAACATCTGGTTGGCGGCGCAGTAGCAACCAGGCCCCTCGGGCCGGCCCATCGCCAGCAGGTCCACCCGTTCGTCCTCGACCAGCGCCATCTGGATCTGATAGTCCAGGTACTCGTGCTTGCTCATTCCGCCGGGCATAGAGCCGGCCAGTGCGCCGCTGGACTGCACCAGGGTGAGCATACCCTCGCGGATGTCCCCAACCGTCGTCTCCACCTCCACCCCCAGCACCATGTTGAGGTTGCTGGAGGGATCGGCGTCAATCGCCAGGATGGAGCCATTGCGCTCCTCGGTCAGGTAGCGGATGATGAGCGCGGAGATGGTAGTCTTTCCGGTGCCGCCTTTGCCGGCCAGTGCAATTGTCGTCAATTCAATCTCTCCCCAGTATCAACCTCTGTACACGTCCTTGCGATGCTTGCAGTGGAGCAATAAGACAATAGATTCTTGATCGCGAATCTCATACCTCAACCGATAGTGACCAATTCGGATACGGTACTCGTTCTCATAGCCTTTCAACTTGACACATCCACGTGGACGCGGGGCTTTTTTCAATGCCACAACCCGCTTGATAATCCGGTCACGGGTGCTTTCAGGTAAACTGTCCAGTTGCTTTTGTACAGGCTTGGGGACAATGACCTGGTAACCCATCAGGCTTTCCCTTGCCGTTGGGCTATATACTCATCAATCGTCACATAGTCCCCTGCCCGATAGGCTGCACGCGCTTCCCGAATTTCGGATCGAACAACCGCGTCTTGCTCCCATAGATCCTCCTCCACCCTGGACATCTGCTCATTGAGCAATTCCCAAAGCAGGCGCTTCTCCTTCAAACCCAGCCCTCTGACCGACTTTACTAGCGATTCGAAGGGAATTGACAATCTCACTATGGCTTGTGGCATGATCTTGCTCCCTATTGATACACCTCATCAATTGGTAGATTGGCACATTTATCAATCCATCACCCTACCGCTCCCTCAACAACGCCGCCACCGACGGGAACTGGCTCTCGTCCGTATGCGGTAGGAACAGCGCCGCGTTGAACTCGTCGAAGAAGGTGTTATCGGCCGAGAGTTCCAGATAGGTCATCATCTGCCCCACCTCGGTCACCCGCTGGCGCATCTCCCGTGAGAGGAGCGCCATATATGCCCCCCGCACCGAGGTGTTGCCCAGGAAATAAAAGTCGTCGAAAGATTTGTCGGGCAGTAGGCCAATCTGAACCGCCTTCTCCACGTTGATGTACTGGCCAAAGGCCCCACCGATGAGCACCTGCCCCACATCGGCTATGGTCAATCCCACACTGCGGGCCAAGACGGAGAACCCGGCATAGATAGCCGCCTTGGCTCGCATCAGATTGTCAATGTCCACCGCCGTGATGACGATGTCGTCACCGGTAGCGGTCTCTTCAGCCCAGGCCACCACGTACTCCGGCCCATGCGCCCCCTTTCGCACCCGCTCCGTGGGTAGATTCAGGTGAATATTGCCGCTCTTATCCATCACCCCAGCGATAAACATCTCCGCCAGCAAAGAGATGAGGCCGGAGCCGCAGATACCCCGTGGCTTCCCTCCGCCAATGACGCGATAGGTGGCCTCGTAGGTCCGGGAATTGACCCACACCTCCTCAATAGCCCCGGCGGTGGCCCGCATCCCGTGTACCACCCCGGCTCCCTCGAAGGCCGGGCCGGCGGAGCAGGCGCAGGAAATGAGCCAGGTGCAGTCCCCCAGCACGATCTCCCCGTTGGTCCCGATGTCAACGAACAGCGTCAAATCCCCCGTGCGGCACATCTCGGAACTGACCACGCCCGCTGTGATGTCAGCCCCCACGTAGGAGGCAATGCCGGGCAGACAGTCCACCGTCGCATCGGGATTCACCTCCAGGCCAATCTCTCGGGCCGGGAAGGAAGGGAACTGGTTGACGGCGGTGATGAAGGGCATCAAGCGGATAGATTCCGGCGGGACACCGGCGAAGAGGTGAATCATCGTGCTGTTGCCGGCCACCACCGCCTTATAGATCGCATCGGTGCTGATCTTTCGCTCCCGCGCCGCCTTCTTTAGCAGCCGATTGAGCGTCTCCATCACCAATCCCTGCAACTCCTCCAGGCCGTCCCCTTTGGAGGCGTAGATGATACGGGAGATGACGTCCTCCCCTCGAGCGATCTGCCCGTTGTAATCGGCCTTCTGGGCCATCACCTCGCCGCTGATCAGGTCCACCAGCCAGACGTGATTGCTGGTCGTGCCGATGTCAATCGCCACCGCCCACAGGCTCTCCAGATGTTCGCCAGGCAGGACATCTATCAGGCGGGGCGGCCCATCGGGATGATCAAAGGTGTCCAGTTCAAGCACCACTGTGACCGTCCACTCCCCCTCTCGCAGCGCCCGGCCCAACTTGCGCAGCACCGGCAGGGAGGCTTGCACTCCATCCAGAGTGGGATAGCGGCGGACCAGTTCCCGCTGCAGGCGGGACCAATCGTCGGTCTGATCCTGCAGGGAGGGCGGCTTGAGCGTGATGGCATACTTGCGCAGCGGCTGATCGTGCAAGTCGTAGGGAAAGGGCAGTTCGACCTTTGCCGCTCGCTTGCCTTCCTTCAAGCGCCGCTCAATCTTTTCCTGCGGTGGCACGAGGACGACGACATCACCTTCGATGGTCGTCTGACAGGCCAGCGCATAACCGGCCTCCACATCCGCTGGGGCAAGGCGCTGCGTGGAACGACGCCGCACCTTGCCCTCTTGGACAATAACCGCGCAACGCCCGCAACGCCCCTGACCACCGCAGGGCATCAGGATGTCTATCCCGGCCTGCTGGGCAGCGTCGCCAATCAACGCCCCTGCGGGAACCTCTACTTCACAGTCAGATGGTAGGAACCGGACCCTGTATGTTTCCATCATCGCGTGTTGGTAGGCTGGTAGATTGGTAAATTGGTGATTGGTCTCCGTTACCAATGTACCACAATCTACCAGTTTTCCAATCTACCAATTTCCCAACTATGGCTGCCACACCTTCAGATATGCAGGTATGTCCACCGCCTCGCGCGGGCCGACCAGGATTTCCCAACCCGGCAACTCTTCTTCCAGTTCACCTAGCAGCACCGACACGTGACCGGGGATGACCAACTTGTGATGGCTGACCTTCTCCTCCATGTTGTTGACCTTGACGGCCTTGGCAATACGCTCGGCGTCGAACTTGCCTGCGGCCCAGGCGGTGAGCACACTCATGCCCTCGGCGTCGGCCACCAGCAGCCAGCCGGGACTGCCGCTGCCGTCAATCTCGTTCGCCACGGAAAAGTAGGTGATGGAGAAATTAGTCGTCACCATCAGGGCCGAGTCGGCCTGGGGATCGTTGATCTCGTAGACACCCGGCTGCACCTGGATTGGCTGCTGCGGATCGGTGTAGATGTTGGCGCGCAGGGCCAGCAGGGGGTAGAGCGTCGCCGGGCTGAAGCGATCCAGCACGACAAAGCCTCCGTATTTGGCGATCGCCTGAGTCGCCGCGACGGACACTAGCCCCTCGTCGTCGGCGCACTCGCCGGGGAAAGTGATGATTGGGAAGCCCAACGGACGAAAGTTCTTTTTCAGCGCCATACGACGGATCAGCGTGTTCAACGCCAGCGACGACTTGAGGTCACGCACGCCAGGATCGAGAACAATCTCTTCGATCCCTGCACCTTTGATCTTTTCAGTCAGTTCGGCCAGACTGCTCAACGAGTCAGCGCGAACCGCCATCGGCGCGTCGTGCTTCTTGGCCAGGTCAGCAAAGGCTTCCCAATTGTCTGCCGTGGCCCCGTAGATCAACGGGCGCGTTCCCTCGGCGGCCTCCAACCCCTGTGCCATCACTGCCACGTCGGTAGCGATGAGGATCAGCGGAAGTTTAGCCGTGTCCAACACACCCTTTACAGCAGCGGCGAACGTGTCACCATCGCCGGTCGCCTCGATCGCAAAGCCGTCAATGGTCAACTCCATACCGACGTATTCGACCATATAGTCCGCCGCTTCTTCAGCCTGGGCCTTGATCTCACCCAACGGCCGATCGTCGCGCAGGCGGATAAAGAGCCCCGCTGGATTGAAGAAAGTCTTTTCGTGCCGGAAGAGCACGATTTCGTTCCCCGATTTGATCTCCCGACCGTCCGCTGAGAGGGTCACGAGCCGCACCGGCGGCGCAGCCGATTCGGCCAGTTTCTCCCGCGCCTCGTCGGACACGTAGGGACACTTGGCCAGATCGGCCTGCTTGGCCGCCAGTTTCATCGCAAAGGCCAGACACGTTGGAAAACCACATTCCTTGCAGTTAGTCTGAGGCAACATTTTGTAGATTTGAATACCTGAAAGTGCCATATCTAATTCTCCTTGATGATACATTGGTAGATTGGTAGACTGGTGTGGGGGGCTTCCCAATTTACCAGTTTCCCAATCTACCAATTTCCCAATTTACCAGTTTCCCAACTCCTCGATCATCGCGTGAATGCGCCGCACCGATTCGGGGTGGCGCAACACGACGACGTCAGCAGCCGACTCGACCAGGGTGGACGCGGTCACCGCCTCCCAGTTGATCGCCCGTTCCTCCCAATCGCCCCAGGCCTCGGGCACGCCCTCGCCAACCTTGCTCTCCTTCTGACGCCAGGCTTCGTAGCCCACCATGACAATCATCGGCAACTGGGTCATGCTGTCGCCCTGCAGGGCCGCCAGTCGCAGCCGCTCCATCACCGAGTAGCCGTACTCCATGCCGTAGCCCACGCCGGCGCAAGTCGGATCCATCAAGATCCGGTCCAGAGGCAAGCCCATATCGCTGATCAGGATATTGAGTTGCTTGGCCAAGTTGACGTCCATGGCGGTGCTGGCGATCACCAAGTGATTGTGGGCCAGCGCCGCCGCGACGATGGTACGGTAGTTCTTCTCCTCGCACAAGCCCAGCACGAGCCGCTCCCCGACCGCCTCTTCGGCCACGGGGACGAGCAACTCGTTGTCGGCGTCAACCTGCCCCGGCCCAAGCACGATGAGCGGCAGGCCGGTGGCCTTGAGCACCTTGCGCACCGCTGCGCGGGCGTTCTCAGGCGTGTTGGGATTGCCGTCGGCGTCCGTCAGGCTGAGTCGGAGCAGGATCAGGTCGGCGCCGGCTTTCTCAGCCGCCTTGGCCCACTCGCCGGGGTCCTCCATCGCGTCGCCCCAGGCCTCCATCAGCAAGGATGACCAATTGTCGGGCTTGCGATCCTGGATCTCGATAGCGACCACCGGCTTGTGCCCCATCTCGCCCTCAAAGTCGAGGAAAGGCATCGTGGTCTGGCCGCCAACCGTGACCGTGCTGGTTCGCGTGCCGCCTTCGGCCGCAGTCGCGCCCAGCGTGACCTCGCGGACCTTGCCCGGCCACTTTTCCTTGAGGAACTCGAGGCTTTCCTTCTCCTCTGTCCAGGGCGGCACCACCGGCCGGACCTTTTTGACAACTTTGGGTGGCGCGGCGGGTGCAGGTGCCTCGGCCACTGGAGGTGGAGCCGTCGGGACGGGCACCGCTGGCACAACACCACCCAACTCACGCAGTGCAGCCTCCAGCGCACGCCGGAAGCTGTCAATGACGATCCCGGCGCTGATCTGGGCGATCTGTTGCACGTCGGCGCTCACCGGAACCTCAGGCACGGCCACGGGAGCAGGAGCAGGCGGCGGCGCGGGTGCAGCCTCAACCTTAGCCTCAGCCTCAACCTCAGCCTTAACCTCAGCCTCAGCCTCAACCTCAGCCTCAACCTTAACCTCAGCCTTAACCTCAGCCTCGACCTCTCCCGATGCCGCCTGCATCACGCCCATCTCGAGCACCGGGTGGTTCTTCTCTTTGAGCCACGCCACCAGTTCATCTACTGTAGTGACGTGACGCTCGTCGGCGATACGATCTATCAGATCGGGGATACCCTCGCGCTCCGCGACGGCCTTGAACTCCTCGACCATACTCTCCTTGAGGAAACTGGACATCCAGACGACGCGCTTAAAGCCACCATCGGCCGAGAGGAACTTGGGGCTGGTCATATAGAACTTGCCCACGCCCATCACGCCGGGGGTCTGGATACCGCCGCCGCACATACCGGCCAGCGTGGAGAAGGTCATCCCCGCCGGAGTCATGCTCGGATCCTCGCGGCTGACGACCATCACGCCCTCCGCCTCGGGGATGTACATGACGATACACTCGAAACAACCGCATGCCGTCATCGGGTTCTCCATAATGGAGTACATCGCGACACGCTGGACAGTGCCCTGCGAATTCTTGACAGCGGTTTTATCGGTTCCGGTCCAGTACCCCTTGACCGGATCGAGTAGTTTTCCCTTGGGCACCGGCTGGTTGGGGCCGGTGGGATTGATCTGATAAGACGCCTTGCAGTCCAGCCAGTTGTATGCTCCGCACAGGCCCAACCGCTGCGGGCTGACGATGCAGACGTGCGTGGGGGCAAACGACTGACACAGCGTGCAGTCGTAGAAAGTGTCAACCGCCTCGTCGGTCAGGTCGGCCAACCGCTGGTTGCGGAACTCGTAAGCCTCCCGCGCCTTCTCCAGCCACTTGGCGTGCAGTTCAGAGTCAGTGATGATCGTGACCTGTACCTTGTCCACGATGGCGCCAAAGTCGGCGTGGAGGCGGGCGTAGAGGATGTCGCCAAAGTGATGCAGGTTGAACCCCTTATCCGCTGCCGTCTTGCTGATGCGGATCCACGTGATGTCACGCTGACCCATGTGCTGGAGACCTGAGGCTGCGTTGACAAAGTAGTGTATCTGCCGCTCCAGCACCGGCTCGAAATCCTCCTGCATCTTGCGGCCGGCCACCTCGATCAGGATGCCCATATCCATCGCGCCGCCGACTTCCACGTCCTCAAAGTCGGGGCCGATAATCTCGATCTTGCCATCCTCCACCTCGTCCATCGGACGCATCGTCAGGTACTCGAAGGCGCGACTGTGTTTGCCGCCGAACTCGATCCGCATGTCGGCCCGGCGCACGACCTCACCCTCGAAGGCGGAGCCGTAAGCGACGGGAACCGGCACCTCGGTGATCTTGACCTTGACGCCGCGCACCTCGATGCAGCGCTGCACCAGTTTGGCCGCCCGTTCCTCGTCGGTTTCGGCGTCAATCTCGTTCCACGGCATCGAGACGATGTGCTCGTAGCGCGTCACGCCGGTGGGCAGGATTTCGGGCACGATGGTGTCGGCGATGGCCGGGAAGCCGTAGGAGAGCACGCCTGCGCCGGCGGCGTACTTGAGGTCGTCCAACTCGCCCAGTACCAGCGCAAAGGCAAAGACGCGGAACTTGTTGTAGAGCAGGATATCTCGCCACTGGCCGCCTTTCATGCCCCCAAAGGTCAGCGCCGATCGCGTGGCGAAGCCGGCCGCGTAGATGGCAGAGATAGAGTCCCTGCCAAAGGGAATGATGTAGGTATCATACCCCATATCCACCCCTTCCTCTCGCAACTGGTCAATGATGGAGCGCCCGTTGACGTTGCCGGAGAGGAAGATGAGGATATTGCGCTTCTGGAGTTCGCGCACGATACTCACCGCAGCCTCGTTCGTGCGGGCCGCGCCGATGATGGCGGCAAAGCCCGGCATACGGCCGTCCACCAACTGGATGCCCCACGAGCGCAACTGGATGTCGTCAATGGGGCCGTTGAGGTGACCATCGCTTGAGAAATCGGGGTATTCAGTGCCGCCAGCCATCTCAAACCCAGGATAGGGCTCCGGCTGCTCCCCGTAGACGAAGCGAATGCCCTCGATGGCTTCCGTCGCCAGGAGGGTCGCCTGACCGCTGTCGAGCGTCTCGCCCAGGTACGGAACCCACAGGCTATCGTCCGGTAGCGGGTGCAGGAGCTTTTTGGCATGATTCAGCGGGAATTCCAGATCACCCAGCGTCTCGACTTTGTGATTCAGCATACCGTAGGTGACTGGCAAAAAGTAGGCCGTGTTGGGGAAAACAACGGGGGTTTCAGCCCCCTTCTCGGCGATGGCTTTTTTGAGCATTGCCTCCGCCTCGGCCACGATCCCGTTGGCGCCGCGAATGGCGCGCGTTGCGATATATTTAGACATGTTTTCTTACCTCCCTACTTTCCCGCGGTCCCATAGACTGCCTCGATTCGCTCTTCGAACGGAATTTCGAGCAGGTCTGGCATGCGCCAGTCGCCGCTCTTGCCCCACTTGGAGGCGTCGTACTCTGGCAAGCCCAGCGCGGCCCGTTTCTTGTCAATGTGCTCTATCGCGCGGCGGACGATCTCCTCGCGTTCTTCGATAAACTCCATTTTGCCGCCGACTTTTTCCTCCCAGCCCTCGCTGATGAGGCGCACGACCTCTGGACTGCCAGAGACCGGGCCGTCGTTCCCGCCCATGATGACGTAGGCCCCGGAGGCCACGCAGTAGGTGGCGATGGAGATGGCCTTCTCGCTCATCCACTCGGAGGCCATACCGACGGCCGGAATGTCCGAGATGTCCTCGCCCAGGCCGCCCTCGGTCGCCATTTGCGAGAGAATGGTCAGGATACGAGAGTTATCCACGCAGGAACCCATGTGGAGCACCGGCGGCATGCCGACTGTCTCACAGACCTCGCGCAGGCCAGGGCCGGCCTTTTCCAGCGCCATCTCGGGCGTCATGTGCCCCGCTTTGGCGGCGGCGATGGCCGCGCAGCCGGTCTCGACCACCAGGATGTCATTCTTGATGAACTCTTCCACCACGTAATTGTGAAAGCTGTCGTGGGGGATGCGGGCGTTGTTGCAACCAATGTTGGCAACCACGCCCCGGATGCGCCCGGCCATGATGGCGTCGTTCAACGGGCGCAGTGAGCCGCGATAAAAGCCGCCCAGCGCATAGTCAACGTACTCGTGGGAAAAACCAGGGACCATCGAGTTGTATCCCTCTTGAGGGATACGTGTCTCGCCTCGCTCGGGGAAGTGGTCAATCGCCCGGCGGATGATCTCTTTGGCGATCTCTAGCGCCCG
Source organism: uncultured Anaerolineales bacterium (assembly GCA_964420485.1). Classification (GTDB taxonomy): domain Bacteria; phylum Chloroflexota; class Anaerolineae; order B4-G1; family B4-G1; genus CAYQTW01. The sequence continues at coordinate 11,494 of CAYQTW010000005.1, read as the reverse complement.
GCGCTCGTCGAACTCGATGTGCGTGGCGCCCTTGATCTTTACTTTGGGCGAGGTGGTGATCAGTTCAGTGTGAAACTTGTCCGCCACGGGCGCCAGTCCTTGCATGATGCACTGGATGTCCACCACCATCGCCTCGACCGCGCCGGTGAGGATCGCCAGTTCTTGCTGCAAAAAGTTGCCAGCCAGAGGGATTCCGCGCCGCATCAGCACCTCGTTAGCGGTACAGCACATGCCAGCCAGATTGATGCCGCTGGCTCCCTTGCTCTTGGCATATTCGATCATCTCGGGGTCCAGCGCTGCCGCGATGATCATCTCCGAAAGCGTTGGCTCGTGGCCGTGGATGACGATGTTGACTTTATCCTCGCTCAACACACCCAGATTGGCCTGGGTCAGCACCGGGGCCGGCGTGCCAAAGAGGATGTCTGAAAAGTCGGTGCCGATCATCGAGCCGCCCCAGCCGTCGCCCAACGCGGTACGTAGACATTGGTCCAGGATATGTTCGGCTTCCTGATCGTTGCCCACGTGCGTGCGGTGCATCAACTCTACCACTTCCCGGTCTATGCTGCGCGGCTCGATGCCCAGCTCGTGCCAGATCTGCTGCCGCTTGGCCGGAGCGCGCTTTAGGTTTTTGACGGTGCCGTGAATCTTGCCGAACTCTTCCAGCGCGGCAATAGCCACATCGCGCGCTATCTCTTCCGTGGGCCGCTTCTGTCCCGTCTCGTCCTCAGTCTCGACGTCCAGGTAGCCGGCTATCTCGTATAATTTGAAAACGTCGGCGACGCCATAATCGGGCGCGTGCCCCTCCACTGCTTCTAGCAGTGTGTAGGCTTGCCCCCGTCCGTGATCGGAGTGGGCCGACGAGCCAGCGGCCACCATGCGGGCAAAGTTGCGGGCCGCCACGACATCTCTCGTCGCTCCGCACACTCCCCGTTCCGTCTTCCCAACCAGGCGACAAGGCCCCATCGAACAGTTCTTGCAGCACAGTCCATCGGAGCCAATGGGACAGGGCTTGAGATCATTCGCCCGTGAGAAACAGGTCCCGATGTCCATCTGGCAGGCGAATTCTATCATGGATACGGAGGCGGGATCGACACTGGATTCTTCCGGTGTTCTTTTTTTCTTAGCCATATCTTTTCCTCCTAATACTTGCGGAACTCGCCCGACATTTCTAGATCAATCATGTTGGTCTCGGTCATCCGCAGGTTCATATCCGCCCATTGTGGGTCGCGGCGCTGTTTACCAGCTTGAGCGATCATTGGGACCTCTCCCTCGCCCACTGGGTAGCCGGCTTCGGTCAACGCTTTCTCAATGGCTGCCTTTTTGACCTTTTTGTTGTTATAGTCCACCAACACCTGCTTCCAACCCGAACTGGCGTACACGCCATCTACTCCCTCCAGGTTCACCAGCACATCCCGTACTTTGAGGACGTGGTGATCGGCCCAGAGGGTTGGTACTTCAAGTACCACTTTACTCATTTCCTTGCCTCCATTTATCCGTTAATCCTGCTAATCCGTGTTCTACGACAATCCCAAAACCTTGCCCGTCTCCACGTCAATATCAATATCCGTGAATACTGGGCGGGTGGGCAGGCCGGGCATAGTCTTCATCGTGCCGCACAGCGGGAAGATAAATCCCGCGCCCACACTGGCCCGCACGTCGGTGATGGGCATCCGCCACCCGCGCGGCGTGCCCTTGATCGCCGGGTCATGCGTGAACGAGAGGTGGGTCTTGGCCATGCAGAGCGGCAGGTGCGCCAGCCCCATGCCTGTGAAGAGTTTGATCTTGGCCTCCGCCTCGTCTGTGTAATCCACTCCATCGGCGCGGTAAATCTCGCGGACGAGGGTCTCGATCTTTTCCTTGATGGACATGTCGTCCGAGTAGAGGAACTTGAAATTATTCGGCTTCTCGCAGGCCGCGACGACCGCCCGCGCCAGGTCCGCGCCGCCCTCACCACCCTGGGCCCAGACGTTGTGCATCACTACGTCCTCGGCGCCTGTCTTCTTGGCCCGCTTGCGGATCAGTTCGATCTCTGCGTCGGTGTCGTACTTGAAGCGGTTGATCGCCACCACCACTGGCACGCCGAACTTTATCGCGTTCTCGACGTGTTGCAGCAGGTTGGGCAAACCCTTCTCCAGTAGTTCCAGATCCTCGTGGGTATAAGCCTTGTCCAGCGGCTTGCCGGCGACAACCTTGGGGCCCCCGCCGTGCATCTTGAGCGCGCGCACGGTGCAGACTATCACCACGCAGTCGGGGACCAGCCCGCTGTAGCGGCACTTGAGGTTCATGAACTTTTCCATCCCGCAGTCGGCGCCAAAGCCGGACTCGGTGACCACATAGTCGGCCAGTTTGAGCGCGATCTTGTCGGCGATGATGGAACTGTTGCCCTGGGCGATGTTGGCAAACGGCCCGCAGTGGACGAAGGCCGGGCTGCCGGCCAGCGTCTGCATCATGTTGGGCATGATGGCATCCTTGAGCAGGACGGTCATCGCGCCGGCCACGTTCAAGTCCTCGGCCGTGATCGGTACCACCGGCCGCTTTGAACGCAACCCCCCTGGCTTGCTGGTGCCGATGATGATACGCCCCATGCGCTCGCGCAGATCGGCCAGGTCGCTGCACATAGCCAACGCAGCCATGATCTCGGAGGCCACGGTGATGTCGTACCCCGTCTCGCGCACCACGCCGTTGTTGCGCCCGCCCATACCGACAATGATATTACGTAACGCCGCGTCCGATACGTCCACCACGCGCCGCCACTGGACGGCGTCGGGGTCAATATTCAAGCGGAACATACGTTCCTTGTCCTCGTCGCTCAAGTCGGAGGGCTTTTCCGACTCGATGCCCAGTTTTTCCAGCCGCTTACGCATACTGGGCGTGTACTCGTCGTCCGGGCAGAGCGCCCTGGCCAGGAAACTGGTGCTCCAACGCGCCTCCTTCGCCATGCGGTTGGCAATCGCTGCGGCCAGCAGGTTGTGGGCCGCGCCAACGGCGTGAATGTCGCCGGTGAGGTGCAAGTTAAAGTCCTCCATCGGCACGATCTGGGCGTAGCCGCCGCCGGCTGCCCCACCCTTGATGCCAAACGTCGGCCCCTGCGAGGGCTGGCGGATGCAGGTAAAGACCTTTTTGCCGATATAGTGCAACCCCTGGCTGACACCGATGGTCGTCACCGTCTTACCCTCGCCCAGCGGCGTGGGAGTGATGGCGGTCACGTCAATGTACTTGCCATTGGGCCGGTCCTTGAACTTTTCTAGCACGTCCAGGTGGACCTTGGCCTTCCACTTCCCATGCAGGTCAATATCGTCCTCGGAGAGTCCGGCACTCTTGGCGACCTCGACGATGGGAATGAGTTCGGCTGCTTGCGCAATCTCGATATCGCTAGGTACTGGTTCAACTCGCTTGACGGGCATTTGTTACCTCCTTGAAAATATATGTGTGAGATTCGATTTTACTAACGGCTAACTGCTAACCGCTACTGGCATAGATTATACTCATTTTCGTTCAGGGAGCAAAATGACTTGGGGAAAACAGATACTATCACATCGGGGATGGATGGCTGCACCAGGGCAAGCACACCGTCGGGGGCGATAACTGCAATACATAGTTGACCGGAGAGAAGGCTCTGAATGTCCTGAATAAGGAGTGGTTGGCCGTAGATGCAACAAGAATACATTAAATGACTACCGGTCAGTAGGGTGTCACAATTATACCTCTGACACGACAGTTCGTCAAGCAAGACCTCCGAGGTCTCTGGCAGAAATTTCAAGTACAACCAAGCCACGTTCACCGTAAAATCTCGTCGTACCAAGGCTGCACTAGACCTCAAAGGTCTGGATTGATGTGTACTAGCGCAAAGCAGAAAATGGGTATATAATGTTTCTATGTATCTTCTCAAAATGTAGGGGCGAACCCTTGCGGTCGCCCTGGCGGGCAGGTGCAAGACCTGCCCCTACCCCAAATTATTGAGATGATACGTTTCTATCTCACATGGAGCGATGATACTGTGCATTACTTGATCATATCTGACGTTCACGCCAATCTGGCCGCCCTGGAAACCGTGCTAACTGATGCCCCCCCCTTTGACGAAATCTGGTGTCTGGGCGACCTGGTGGGGTACGGCCCTAATCCCAACGAGTGCGTGACGCGCCTCCAGGATTTCCCCCACCTCAGCCTGGCCGGCAACCACGACTGGGCCGCGCTGGGGCGACTGAACCTCAACGCCTTCAACACCGATGCCCGCACCGCCAACACGTGGACGCAGTCGGAACTCGCGCCCGCCGTGCGCGAGTACTTGAACGGACTCTCCACCTACGTGCAGCGGGACAATTTCTGCCTCGCTCACGCCAGCCCCCGCGAACCGGTGTGGGAGTACATTCTCGACGCCAATCTGGCTTATGCCAATTTTGCGCATTTCCCCACCCCCACCTGCCTGGTGGGGCATACCCACATCCCCATTGTCTTCGAGTTGGATGAGGAACGGCGGCGCTGCAATACACTGATACCTCCCTTCCCCGACCCTCTGCCGCTCAACCCGCGCCGTTTGATCCTCAATCCGGGCAGCGTGGGCCAGCCCCGTGACGGCAACCCGCAAGCCAGTTATGCCATGCTCGACACAGAGAACATGACCTGGGAATTTCACCGCGTCGCCTACCCGGTAGAGATCACGCAGGAACGTATGCGCGCTCGCGGCCTGCCCCGCCGTCTCATTGATCGGCTGGCAATAGGACGCTGACGAGGGAACTCTGATGCGCACCTCGGCGTCTAGAGAGTGACGATCCCTATTTTGAAAGGAGAGCAAAAGTGAGCAAGAAAATAGCATACGGTGTCATCGCCTTTATTCTGGCGCTGGTCGTCGCAGGCTGTGCCCGGCAGGCGACGCCTGCGCCAGAGATAGTCGAAGTCACCAAAATGGTAGAAAAGGAAATGGTAGCGGAGGTGGAAGAAGGCTACGCAGATCAACCCTCCGCGGGCGTTTCTGGCGCCGCCATTGAGCGCCTGATCATCCGCAACGCCTCGCTCAGCCTGACAGTTCCAGACACCGAGGCGGCCCTTGACGAGATCAACGAGATGGTGGACGAACTGGAGGGTTACGTCGTCGAGGCGAACCTGTACCAGTACCAGGAGGGGTTGCAGGCCCACGTCACGCTCCGCATCCCCGCCGAAAGCCTCGACGCGGCGCTGGAGCGCATCCGCGGCCTGGCAACCGAGGTGCGCAGCGAGAGCATTTCTGGCTATGACGTGACGGAGGAGTACGTGGACCTCCAGTCCCGCCTGCGCCACCTGGAGGCCACCGAGGAGCGGCTGCTAGAGTTCCTCGACGAGGCCGAGGACACCGAGGCTGCCCTGGCCGTCTACGAACAACTGCAGCAGATCGAGGGCGAAATCGAACAGATCAAGGGGCGCATACAGTACCTGGAGCAATCGGCGGCGATGGCGACGGTTAGCCTCGACATCACTCCCGATGAACTGGCGCAGCCTATCCAGGTCGGCGGCTGGCATCCGCAGGGCACGCTGCGCGATGCGTTCCAATCTCTCATCCACGTGCTACAGTTCCTGGTGGACACGGCCATCGTCATCCTCGTCCTCGTCATCCCAGCCGCCGCAGCGATCGCCGTGCCTCTCGTCGTGCTGTTCCTCATCGTGCGCGCCGTTGTCCGGCGCCGCCGCGCCCGCCGCATAAGCACGACTGACTAGAGCACTCTAGAACACGGATTGGGAGAATTGACCGATCAGGCACCGCGCCCACCGCTAGAGCGGGCTTCCTGGCAGTTTGAACTATGGGGCGACAGATAAACTGTCGCCCCGTTCGCGTCCATTGCGTTGGAAGCGCGAACTTGGTTGCGTCTGCCCGCAACGAGTTGCGGCGTCCAAGCGGCGTCCAATTTTTATGGGCTCTTAGCGCGCGTACACCATCTCTACTCGTGGCACGATGACCCGCCAGTCGTACCGTTGCTCGACAAAAGCCCGTGCGGTCCGGCCCAGTTCGGCCCGCCGCTCCGGCGCGCGCAGGAGCGCCACCACAGTGGCGGCAAAGTCGGCCGGCGTGTCGGCTAGCAGTAGGGGCGCGGT
>CAYQTW010000005.1:0-5421 GCA_964420485.1 uncultured Anaerolineales bacterium | reverse complement strand
CCATCGCCTCCAGTAGTTTGAGCCGTGTCACGCCTCCCATCCGCAGCGGCGCGACGTACACCGCCGCCTGCGCGATGTAGGGCCGCGTGTCCTCCACCCAGCCGGTCAGCGTCACCGCCGGGTTGCCCCGCAGGACATCCAGCCGCCGGTGGGGCCGCTGCCCGACGACGAAGAAATGCACCTCCGGCACCTCCGCCTGCACCCGGGGCAACACTTCCCGCACGAACCACAGCACTGCGTCCACGTTGGGCCTAAAGTCCATCGTCCCTGTGAAAACGAGGGTAGAATTGCGAATTGCGAATTGCGAATTGCGGGATTTTTCGCCGGGACGGTAGGCCTGTGTATCAATCCCGTTGGGGATGACGGTCACGTCGAGGCCCGGCACTAACTCTCGCAGCGCCGCCGCGTCCGCGTCAGAGACCGCCAGCACGCGGCCGGCGCGGCGGCAGACCCGCGCCTCGTAACGCCGCAGCCGCCGCCACTGCACGAACGAGTAGGCCGCGCCGAGCCAGCGGGCAGGGACGCGCAGGTCGGTGAGGAAAACCCGCTGCTGGAGCAGATATTCGCAGTTGTGGTCGTCAAAGACGACGAGGAGTCGTGGCCGGGCCGCCTCAATGACGTCGAGATAGGGAGCCAACTCGATCCCCTCGACGTGTACGACGTCGAAGGACTCGCGCGCCAGCCAGTCCGCCAGACGATGGGCATACGCCTGCGATGCCAGCCGCAGCGCCATATCGGGCTGGCGTGTGAAGGCCAGGTCGCGCAGGCGGCGGGAGAGGGTGCGCGTCGGCTGCGGGACCGTTTCCACGCGCGCGCAGGCGGCGGTCAAAGGTGGCGCGGGGTGAGAGTCTTGCCCCGGTGACAAGAATGAAAGCAGGCTGACGCGGTGGCGGGGGGACAGTCCGGCGATCAACCCCCAGTTGCGCAGCGCCGTTCCTTTCTGGGGCGGGTAGGGAAGTTGCGGGGTGAGAAAGAGAATCCTCATACCCGCGTTTCACGCTGCACATCCCGGCGCAATATGCGAAAGTGGTCGAAATCACGGGCGACGACCGTCTCGGGGAAAACGGCCCGCGCTTCTTCGAGAATTTCTGCCTCGCGATAGCGCCGTGAGACGTGGGTCAGCACCAACCGGTGGACTCCCGCGTCCTGCGCCAACTGCGCCGCCTGCGCCGCCATCAGGTGACCGAAACGACGTGCCAGATCGGCCTCGCGCCGCAAATACGTGGACTCGATGACCAACAGGTCAACCCCGCTCACAGCCTCTCTCAGGTTATCGGTCCGCCCGGCGTCGCCGACGTGGGCCAGGCACGCGCCAGGCCGTGGCGGGCCCAGGACGTCGTCGGGGTAGATCACGCGCCCGTCGGGCAACGTCACCGATTCGCCGGCGACCAATCGCCGCCGCTCCGGTCCCTGGGGCACACCCAGCGCCTCCGCCTGCTCGTTGAGGAATGGGCGATGCGGTTTCTCGCGGAACAGGTAGCCCAGACTCGGCCCGCGATGGCTCACCGGGAAGGCCACGACCTCAAAGGTGTCATCCTCCAGCACCACGCCGGGTCGCACCTCGATAAAGTCAATCTTGAGTGGAGACTTGGCGCCCCGCAGCACCACACCATAGATCAGGTCGTGTACCCGCTGGAGCGCCCAACTCCCACCGTAGATTTCGAGGTGCTCAATCGGCTCCCAGCGGGCAAAAGTGGAGACCAGGCCACCCAGACCAAACATGTGGTCGAGGTGGCCGTGAGTAAGGAGAATCCTGTTGAGGCGCTTGAAACCCAGGCCACTGCGCAAAATCTGTCGCTGTGTGCCTTCGCCACAGTCCACCAGGAAGCGATAGTTCTTGTAAAAGACAATGTGCGCCGAAAGCCCACGATGAATTGAGGGAGCCGACGCCGAAGTGCCCAGAAAGACGATCTCAATCACGCTCTCCTCCATTGGGGCGCGGTGACGTTAGGGCGCGGTGACCGCGCCCCTACGATCAGCGTGCCCGGCGCTCCAGGCTCTCCCTCGACGAACAACTCCCGCGCCAGGAATTGCTGCACGACCCAGACGTTGGTCAACAGATGTTGAGTCACCTGCGCGATATTCACCCGGGACGCTCCCTCTGCCAGGGTCATCGGCAGCACCAGTTGGTCGGCCAGGTGCGGGTCGGCCGGGGCAGTGGAACGATGATGGGCCAGCAGGTCCTGGCAGGCCGCCTCGGCCACGCGCTCGGCGGGCAGCCCCCGGCGCCCGTAGGCAGTAAAGCCGGCCGTGGCGTGCTCGTATTCTGCAAACAGGAAAATACCGGCTCCCGGCCCGGCCCCGTGCAGCCGGCGCGGCTCTACCTGCGCGTCGAGGCCCGCCTCCGCCAGGACGCTGCGGGTCCGGCCGGCCATACGCTGCGGGATGTGAGCCGGCAAGTTCATCACCACCGCTGTGCCCCAGACGCGCACGAGTTCTCCTCGCCCGGTCAACACGATGGGGCGCAGCGGTTCCTCCCGTCCGTCAATCTGCACATGTATCTCTCCACCGCCCGCCGGGTAGAATCCCCAGCGCACCAGTTCTATCTGAGCGCGCACGCCCATACGGGCCACAAGGGGCAAAAAGACGTGCTCCAGATAGGACACCGGCGGAGCCCAGGGCACGTGTGTGCCGCCCCGCAGCGTCAGGCGCGATTCCCCACCGGTCAGCGCCAGCGGCAGGAGTATTGTCTGCAACACCAGGCTCACCGATCCGGCGCTGCCGCCCTGGGCCGCCTCGGCCACGTCAAAAATGTACTCGCCGGAGCAAGGCGGGCCGCCAGGGACAAAGGCAAGCGTCTGAGAGCCCAACTCGGCGCCTTCCAGGTGTGCCCCACACACAGCGGCGGCTGCGCGCACACAGGTGAGGTGTTGAGGCCGCAGGCCCGGCTTTCTGCGTCCGGCGCGGATGTGTTCAATGCGCATGGGCCGCCCGGTGATAACCGCCAGCGCCAACGCAGTGCGTAGCACCTGCCCTCCGCCCTCGCCATAAGAGCCGTCAATCACTACCATGTCTTGCAATCCGTTATTCACCATTCGTTCATCCGTTTATCCGTTTGTCATCCGTTGCGCCTTGACCCTGGTAAAACAATTACGTTCACTTTTCCATCTCACGCAATGCTTCGTAAGCCGGGCGCACATTGGCCTCGGGCCATCCTGGCTCAGTGATGCCCCACCAGTACTGCTCGTCATCTTCGGTCCAGCGGGGATCGGCAATAGAGATCACCGTCATCAGCCCGACCCAGGGTGACCAGTGCTCCCCGGCGTAGCGGAAGGCCCGCACCAGGTAATCGGCCTGCTGCTCCTCGGTGACGGCGTGCCAGTGATACGGCGAATCAGGGCGCGGATCGGTGGTCCACCCCACCTCCAGCACTGCTACCTGCTTGTCGCCGTCGCCGTAGCGCAGCATGATCTCGCGGGCATCCTCGGCGTGGCGGAAGCAGAAGAAACGATGACCGTCGTGTTTCGTAGCGACCTCCTCAGGCGAAACCTCGGGAGGATAAAGGAAGCCAGGGGCATGCACACCCAACAGGTCAAAGTAGGGAGCGGCGCCGGCCTCGTACATGCCGATGAGATAATCGCTGTCCGGCATCGCCTCAGGTGGCCCATTCCCGGTGGGCGACAATCCGGCCGAGATGACCAGCGCGTCCGGGTCGGCGGTCTTGATGCCGATGTAACACGCGCGCAAGAGTTCGACGTATTCGACCGGGTCGGGTGTCCGCCCCCCCCACTCGCGGGCCAGATTGGGCTCGTTCCACTCCTGGTAGGCCCGCACCCGCCCCCGGTACCGGTCGGCCAGGGCGTGGCAGAAATCGCCCAAATCCTGCGGGTTCTCCGGGGGGCCGTTTGGGGAATGTACTCCCTCGGGCGGCACGGCCCACACCGGCTCACGGTCGATGCGGAAAAGTACGTCCATATCCAACCGTTCCGCCTCGACGACGACGCGGTCGGTGAAATACCAGTTAAAGACGCCCTTAGCCGCCCCTTCGACGTCACGCCAGCTCACGTGCTGCTTGACCCATCCGAAACCGGCGTCGTGAATCAACTCCAGGTCGCGCCGCACCGCCTCATCCTCCTGCCACCACAGGAAAGCCTGCATGCCGTACTCGGGGGAAGACAACCGCGCACAGGGCCACGAGGTCGGAGTGGGAGGAATTGTAGATTGTGGATTGTGGATTGTGGATTTCAGAGCCAGAAGTAACAAGCCAAAAGCAACAAGCACAGAGATTAGAAGCACAAGACTGACAATCCGCCGTCGCCGGCGAAATTGGTCATTGTTCATTGTTTCATTGTTCATTGCTTCAGGGTTTTTCCATCGCGCCGATGGCGCCAAAGGCCGGGCGGGCAATGCCCTGAAAGTCCAACAGGCTGTAGGGAGCGTTGGGGTCGGTCGGGCCTATACCATCCTTGGGCGCATAGTCCAGGTTCCAGAGGAAAGCCAGCCGCACAAAGCCCCACTCCCGCATCAACTGGAATGCCTGCACGTCCCACTGCTTTTGTTCTTCCAGCGTGTTATCCAGCGCGAACTCGAAACCCGGCGGATAGCCATCGAAACCCTCGGCCGAGGCCCAACCGAACTCTGTCACACAGAGCGGCTTGTCGCTCCCGGCGGCGGCGATGCGGTCGTGGTAGCCCCAGAGGGTGGATTTGAAGGACCAACTGTGGTCTGGATTGTCAAAGGGGCCACGGAATGTTGCCGTCGGATCGTTGTACCCATCATCCCACGTCACGTCAGGCGGCATGTTGATTCCGTTGTGGTGCGCACCCACGCAGTCGCAATAATCCAGGAAGCCGGCTGCGACCATGCGGTCCAAGTAGTCGAAATCATCCATGTAGACGATGCGGGCCGAGTTGTTTGGATCGGTGGCCGTGGCCCCCACGGGCGAAAGCGCGCCGCTGATGACGATGATGTTGGGATCGCGGCTCTTGATGGTCTGATAGGCCAGTCGCAGCATTTCGACGTACCGCTCGGCGTTGACTCCTTCGGCGGTGTCCCACTCGCGGTCCAGGTTCTGCTCATTCCAGACCTCGATGGCGTGGATGCGGCCCTGGTAACGGTCCACCATGCGGCCCAGAAAGTCGGCAAAGACGGCCAAATCATCCGGGGGTGCGCCCTCCGTATTATCGTCAGAGTAAGTGCGCGACCAGCCCGGCGCGTCCACCACACTGAACATTACTTTGATGCCGCGCTTGTTGGCGGCATCCACCACCCAGTCGTAGCCACTCCAGTCCATCGTTCCTTGACTGCCCTCAAAGTGCGCCCAGCGCACCTGCTGTTTGACCCAGCCCAGGCCGAGGCTCTCTACCTGGCCCATGGTGTAATCGGTGTCACCCACCACGCCGTGGACGGCGACGCCATAACCAAAGACCTCCTCCTCTTGCTCCTGGGGGGTGGTGGTAAGCACGGCGGCAGGCGTGGGAG
>CAYQTW010000004.1:0-27426 GCA_964420485.1 uncultured Anaerolineales bacterium | reverse complement strand
ACAGAAAGCGCGGCTACGTCGCAAATGCCCAAAAGTCCGGCTCTGGGTGAGAGGCGCTGGGAGGTAGACATGGTCAAAGCGGAGACACGAGAGGCAGATAAGCAATCAAGACCGACCAAAAGATGGCGTATCACGCACAAACTGACCATTGCCTCTGTGCTAATGATCTTATTCACGCTACTGGCCGGGGGAGTTGGCCTCTGGCAAGTGCTCACCATTGGCCAGGCGGCCAGTGACGCGAGCGAAAAAGCGCAGCAACGGGCGTGGTCTCTGGAATTGTTGACCGCCGGACACAGACTCGTCGCGGCGCTGGATCATATGCTTCTAGCCCAGGATTCAACCTTGATGAGTACGGATGTCCCAGTATCTCTGGGCACCATCATCTTTTACATGGAGACTATGCAGGCGTCCGGTGGCGACCCGGAGACTGCGGACACTCTCAAAGATATACGGGCGACTTATGACGAGTTGCGCCGGGCAGTGAGCGAGGTGGACGTACTGGCGCGACAGGAACGCTGGACAGAGGTGGAAGCGGCATTGAACCGGGAGATCAGGCCGATCAACAAGTATATGAACCTCCTCCTCCGGCGGCTGGCGTACCAGACTGGTTATGATGTTCAAGCGGCGGTTCTACGCGCCCATACGGTGGTTCAGCGGGCAATCTTGTTTCTAGCCGTCTTGGTGGTACTTACCACGGCCATTGCTTTAGGCTGGAGACAGTTCGTGTTCCGGGGAATGGGTCACTCCATCACCGAACTGCGGCAAGGGGTGGCGCGCATCAGCAGCGGAGACCTGGCATACAAACTGGCTGTGCGGACCGGCGACGAGATCGAGGAATTGGGTGACGAGTTCAACAAGATGGCGGACGAACTGGCCGGCCTGATCGGCGGCCTGGAGCAACAGGTGGCCGCACGCACGCGCGACCTGGAGCGCCGCGCCGTGCAACTGGAGGCCGCGGCCGAGGTAGCCCGCGATGCCGCTGCTATCCGCGATGTGGATCAATTGCTCGACGAGACGGTGCGCCTCATCTCTGAGAGATTTGGCTTTTACCACGCCGGCGTCTTTCTCGTGGACGACACGCGCGAGTACGCTATCCTGCGCGCCGCCTCCTCGGAAGGCGGCCGGCGTATGCTGGAGCGCGGTCACAAACTGGCGGTGGGCAAAGTGGGTATGGTCGGTTACGTCACCGGCACGGGAGAGCCCCGCATTGCGCTCGACGTGGGGCAGGACGCGGTACACTTTGTCAACCCCGACCTGCCCGAGACGCGCTCAGAGATGACGCTGCCACTGCGTGTGCGCGGAGAGGTCATCGGCGCACTGGACGTGCAGTCCACCGAGGAGGCGGCTTTCACCGGCGAGGACACCGCCGTGTTGCAGACGATGGCCGACCAGTTGGCCGTGGCCATCGAGAACGCCCGCCTGTTCCAGGAGACGCAGGAGCGGCTGCACGAGTTGGATGCACTTTACCGCTTGCATACACAGAAAGAGTGGGGACGAGTGAGCCGGGAGATGGCCGAGGTATCCGGCTACCATTATGGCCCTACTGGCGTCTCGCCGGCCGGCGAGACCTGGTGGCCCGAAATTGAGGAGGCAGTGCGACGCGGAAAGACCAGGACACTGAGCGACGATGGCAGCGAGGTGCTGACGACGCCCATCACACTGCGCGGTCAGGCTATCGGGGCCCTCAGTTTCCGCCGGCCAGCAGAAGCGGGGGCGTGGTCCGCCCAGGATGTGGCGCTGATGGAGACCACAGCAGACCAGGTGGCGCTGGCGTTGGAGAATGTCCGCCTGTTGGAGGAAGCGCAACAACGCGCTCGACAGGAACACGTGATCCGTCAGGCGATTGACCACACCCATCGGGCAGTGAATGTAGAGCAGGCGCTACGAATAATGGCACAGGAACTCGCGCAAACGATGGGCGTGCCCCACGTCTCCATCGAACTAGGAACCGATATGCTGACACAGGAGTAACTATGGAGTCATCACCATCCAAAGTCACTGATACGTCGAGGTGGGGTCGTTATGCCAAACGCAACCATCCTTCTCGACTCTTTATCCGCCTCCTGATCTACGGCCCACTCTACCGGGCCTGTACCAGACTCTTGTGCACGACAGTCTTTGACGATCCCGTCTCGATCCTGGAACTGGGTTGTGGCCCGGCCTACATCGCCCGTCGGCTAACCGAACACATTCCGACCAGGAGACTCGTGCTCGTCGATTCCAATCCAGCAATGATTGAGATCGCGAAACAGACATTCCAGGGCTACACCTGTGACGTCGAGTTCATAGAGAGCAACTTTTTTCAGATGAATCTGACGGAGAAATTCGACTTGGTCTACAGCATCGGCGTGGTCGAACACTTTGACTCCACGGCCAGGGCCCAGTTGCTGAGAATCCACGCCGATCACGTCAGAGAAGGTGGTTACTGCATGGTCTACGTACCTACACCGTTGCCCTCTTATCTCTTTTTCAGAGCGCTTGCGCGCTGTCTTGGCCGCTGGGAACACGACGACGAAACACCATTGTCCAGAGAGCAACTGGTAGGTGAGATTCGTCAGGCAGGTTTGCAAGTGCTCGATGTGAACCATGTCTGGAGATATTACCTCACTCAGGTGGGTATTATTGCCAATGCCCCCACCAAAAGTAACATGGGGGGATTCTGATGAATGTGCCAGACTCGTCCGATTGGAGTGTTGAAATCCAACGCCGTCGCGTCGCGCTCTTGGATCGCCTGCTGCTGACCGCGGTAATCAGCGGCATGGCAGCGCTGATCCTGGCCTACATTACGCTGCCATCTGTAATGCTGCTAGAGAGTATGAGCGTACTAGAGCGATTGGCTATCATGGCTCCCTACGTCGCCAGTTGGCTAGTTATGCTGATCGCCTGGCTCTGGCGTGGTTTGGACTATCGCATCCGGGCTCTAGTTCTCCTCCTGCTCGCCTACATCGTGGGCATCGTCATCTTTGCCCGGGGTGGGTTGGCCGGCAGCGGGCGTATCATGCTGCTGCTGCCCACAGCCCTGGCCTTTGTCCTGCTAGGCGTGCGGCCCGGCGTGGCAGCCGGGGCCGCCAGCGTTCTGATCTATGCCTTTTTCACCCTCGCTATCAGCCAGAAATGGGTCGTGCCCCAGGTGGCCGAGGATCTGACCACACTGTCCCCAATGGTCGGCGAGGGAGGAACCTTTGTGGTGGTAGTGGTTGTTCTGACCGCGGTTCTGTGGTCGTTCAGCCGGGGCTGGATCAAGGCCCTGGTAGGAGTAAGCACGGCCAACAGGCAACTAGAGGCCCGGACACGGGAGCTGGAGGAAACAACCGAGCAATTGCACCAGCGCACCTCCCACTTGCAGGCGACTGCCGACATTGCCAAAACTGCTTCATCCACCCTGGACCTGGAAACATTGCTGACAAAGACGGCCTATGACGTTCAGACAAGCTTTGGCCAGATGGGCGTACACTACGTGGGTCTTTTTCTCCTCGATGACACCCAACAATTCGCGGTATTACGGGCCGCTACCGGGGATGTCGGGCGTCGGCTGTTGGAAGCAGGCCACAGGCTGGAAGTGGGAGAGACCTCGGCGGTCGGCTGGAGCATTGTCCACCGGCAAGCCCGCATCGCATTGGACGCGGAAGAAACTGGGTTTTTCGGCCAAGACTTGGTTTCTCGCACTCGCTCCGAGATCGCCCTGCCGCTCCACTCCCGTGGACACATTCTGGGAGCAATAAGCGTGCAGAGCACTCGAGAAGCGGCCTTTAGCGAGGCCGACGCCGCCGTTTTGCAGACAATGGCCGATCAGGTAGCAGTAGCGATCGACAACGCCCGGCTCTTTGGCCAGACCGAGGCTGCCTTGGAGGAGGTACAGGCTGCCCACCGGCGCTACCTGGCCCAGGCGTGGAAGGAATTTCTGGTGACAAAGCCGTTGGCTCGCATTGATTACACCCAGCCGGGGACGGGGCACATAGATGATAGCCTCCTGCACGAGGCCCGGCGTGAGGTGACAGCACACGGACAATCTGTTACCGTAGACACGGATCGGGATGGAAGCGCCTCCACTCCCCAGGCCGCGTTGGTGGTCCCCCTCAAGTTGCGCGGGCAGACTATTGGTACGATAGCCTTGCACGAAACGCGCCGCCAACGGGCGTGGACGACTGAGGAGACCATTCTAGCAGAGACCGTCGCTGAGCAACTGGCGCTGACGGTCGAGAATCTGCGCCTGATGGACGAGACGCAGCGGCGGGCGCACGAGGAACGCCTCCTTGGTGAGATCACGGCCAGGATTCGCGCTCCGCTGGACGTGGACGCCATCTTGCAGACGGCGGTGCGGGAACTGGGCCAGGCCATAGGAGTGGACAGAGTGTCCGTCTATCTGGCGCCGGAAGAAGAGGCCATCTGAATGAGAGAAGCAAAGGGCAGGGACGAGAGGCAAGAGTGTACAACATAGAGGAGGGGATATCGTGAAAGAAATGAGATTGAGCATACCGGCTATAGTCCTTAGCCTGATTCTGAGCGCCTGTGCTCCACCGCCCACGGCCTCGCCGACGCCGGTCACGCCCACGGCCTCGCCGGTGCCCACGGCTCTACCCCCGGCCACTGAGTCGGTCGTCGCCAAACTTTTGCGTGGCGAGCCACTCATCGCTGGCGTGAAGGCTGACTCGCCGCCATGGGGCTTTCTGGATGAGAATGGCGCCCACGTCGGTTTCGATGTAGAACTGGTGCTTGCTTTAGCCGAGCGCTGGGGGGTGGAGGTCGAGTTCGTGGTGGTGACGTCGGCCGACCGGCTGGAACGGCTGGCAGCGGGCGATGTAGACCTGGTGGCAGCCTCGATGACCCACCGGCGCGACCGGGAGGAGTTTGCCGACTTTTCGATCACCTATTTCATGGACGGCCAGGCGCTACTGACGGATCAAGCAAGCGGCATTCAGTCATTAAAAGACCTGGATGGCAGAGCGGTAGCGGCGGCTCGGGGTACGACCTCTATCGAGAACCTGCGGGCCAAGGTGGACGAACTGGACATCTCCGTGGCTGTCGTGGAGGTGGACGACCACGAGGCCGGGCTGCAAGAGTTGGTGGACGGCACAGTAGATGCCTACACCACCGATGCGAGTATTCTGGCCGGGCTGGGCAAGCAGCAGCCAGGCCTGGTCGTCGTCGGCGGGCCGTTCAGTTTCGAGCCCTACGGCATGGGTCTACCCCAGGATGATTCGACCTTTCGTGACCTGGTTAATTTCACACTCCAGGACCTCTGCCTGGACGGCACATACGAAGCGTTGTATCGGAAGTGGCTGCTGGGCGGTGACCCACGGGGCATCGACGTTGGCGGGGAGGTCTTTCAGGTAGAAACATGGCCCGCTGGCGAAGTGGCTAACTATATCCTGGGCAAGTGAGATTCGACTCGAGACGACACAATGCGTGAGAAGCAGAAACTGGGACAGCGGGGAGGACTGTATGAGCGATAATCGTCGACCGTCACTTGTACGGCGCATCTTTACCCAACGCGGCATTCGTGCGTCGCTGCTAGGGGCGTTCATCGTCCTGACGTTCGTGCCCCTGATGATCCTGGGGCTGGTGCTACGCCGCCAGGTTGCAGCGCAGATAACCGACCAGGTCGTCGCCCGGCTCAGAACCGCTTCGACCATCAAGGTGCAGGAGATTGAGAGGTTCTTTACAGAACAGGCAGAGGATCTGGAGAACGTGCTTCTCACCAGCAAAGCCCAGGACAACGCCCTGTATCTGCTGCGCCATTCCCCCGAGACGGAAGGTTATCGTCTGGCAGAGGGTACCACTTATGATCTCTTCCAATCCGTCCTGCGCCAGAACGAGGATATAGCCGAACTGTTTCTCATTGAGCGACGCAAGGGGAGTGTGGTGCTCTCGACCGAACCCCGGCGCCGAGGCGCGATCGAGGCAGACCAAACGTACTTCCTGGAGGGGCTACGGGGGCCCTACGCTTCTCCCCTGTTGGTGGATGCGGAGAGCGGCGAAACGGTGATCTACCTGGCCAAGCCGGTGCGCGACTTTTCGGTAGGCGCTAATCGGGGCGTCCTCGTGGCACGGTTGAGCCCACGGGCTATTGACGAGGTTCTGTCGGAGAGAACCGGCATGGGCGAAACCGGCGAAACCTACCTCGTCGTTCCCCCAGGCCAATTGGTTACACCGCTGCGGCATACAACCTCGGCGCCCCCCGACTCGAACACGCACGGCATCCGGGAAGCGTTGGCAGGCCACGAGGGATCCGGCCTGTACACCAACTATGCCGGCGTCCAAGTCATCGGCTACTACCGCTGGCTTCCGGAGGTTGGTGCGGGTCTCCTTGCAGAACAGGTGCGCGACGAGGCATTTGCGGCGCTCGACCGGATAACACGCTCTGCGCTCGTCGTGGTGTCTATCATGGCCGTCGTGACCATCGGTGTCATCCTGATGCTCACCCAGCGCATCGCCCGGCCGATCGTTCATCTCGCGGCAGCGGCAGAAGCGATCACGGCCGGCGACTGGGAGACGCCGATCCCCAGCGGCCTACGAGGCGAGGTCGGCGCTCTGGCCGAGGCTTTTCAAACGATGACTGGCCGCCTGCGTGAGTCGATTCAGACTTTGGAGCAACGTGTCGCAGAGCGCACAGCTGCCCTGGCTCGCCGCGCCGTCCAACTGGAGGCCGCCGCCGAGGTGGCCCGCGATGCCGCTGCTATCCGCGATGTGGATCAATTGCTCGACGAGACAGTGCGTCTCATCTCTGAGAGATTTGGCTTTTACCACGCCGGCGTCTTTCTCGTGGACGACGCGCATGAGTATGCCGTCCTGCAAGCCGCTTCCTCCGAGGGCGGCCGTCGTATGCTGGAGCGCGGTCACAAACTGGCGGTGGGCAGGGTGGGGATGGTCGGTTACGTCACTGATACGGGAGAGCCTCGCATCGCGCTCGATGTAGGCGAGGACGCGGTACATTTTGCCAATCCCGACCTGCCCGGGACTCGCTCCGAGATGGCGCTGCCACTGCGCGTGCGCGGAGCAGTCATCGGCGCACTGGACGTGCAGTCCATCGAACCGGCCGCTTTCAGCGACGAGGACGTGGCCACCTTGCAAACGATGGCCGACCAGTTGGCCGTGGCCATCGAGAACGCCCGCCTCTTTGAGCAGGCGCAGGCCAGCCTGCGCGAGGTCGAGGCGCTGTACGGTGACTATAGCGGGAAGGCGTGGGGGGCACTGACCCGCGCCGGGCGTCTTTACGGCTACACCTACGACCGCGTGTCCGTCTCCCCCGTCGCGGCAGACCAGCCAGTGGAAGTGCAGCAGGCGCTGCGGGAAGGGCATGTCGTGGCCGTGGGCGGTAAAGGTGAAGAAAGTGAGGCTATGTTAGCCATTCCCGTCAGTGTGCGTGGTAAAGCCATCGGCGTGCTGGACATTCGCAAGTCCGAGGGAGCCGAAGGATGGACACCGGAGGAGATGGCCCTGGTGGAGAGAGTATCCGACCAGTTGGGGCTGGCGCTGGAGAGCGCCCGGCTCTACCGGGACACTCAGCGCCGCGCCGCCCGCGAGCAGTTGACCGGCGAGATCACGGCCCGTATGCGCGAGACGCTGGATGTGGATATGGTGCTCAAGACTGCCGTTCAAGAGGTACGCCAGGCCTTGGAACTGCCGGAGGTCATAGTTCGTCTGGTACCCCAATCACCCGACCAGACCAAGACAGTGTTTGGAAAAGGAAAATAGTGACCACTAAAAAAATCAAGAGAATCCCTTATGGCGTAGCCGACTTTAAGAGAATGCGCCGGGACAATTCGTACTATGTGGACAAGACGAATTTCATCCCACTGCTGGAGGCGTCACCGTATTACATCATCTTTATTCGCCCGCGACGGTTCGGCAAAACGTTGTGGCTCTCTGTACTACAATACTATTACGACGTCGGTGAGAAGGATAACTTTGAGGAACTGTTTGGGGGAACCTACATCGGGGAGCATCCCACTGAGGAGCGCAACTCTTACCTGGTGCTCATGTTCAATTTCGCGATGGTCAATCCCGACATGCGCTGCGTCCACGAGTCGTTCGAAGCAAACACGGACACCATCATTAGAAACTTTTTAGAGCGATACAGTCAGTTTTTCGACGAGCGGGAACAACGAGCAATTCTCGCATTTCCCAAGGCCGAAGACAAGTTGAGGGAAATTTTCTCACGGGCTGCCGATAAGGACCTAAAGGTCTATCTACTGATAGACGAGTACGACAACTTTGCCAACACTATCTTGACGACGGCCGGCGAGCAGGCCTACCGCGATCTCACGCACGGGGCCGGTTTCTTTCGCTACTTTTTCAACCTGATCAAGGGCGCCACCTCGGGCCGGACGGCTGGATTATCCCGTCTGTTCATCACCGGCGTCTCCCCCATCACGATGGACGACGTGACCAGCGGGTTCAACATCGGCCGGAACATCAGCCTCGATTCGCAGTTCAACGAACTGCTGGGCTTTCGCGAGGACCAGGTGCGGGAGATGCTGGAATATTACCACGAGGCGGGAACGTTGACTCTGGACGTGGACGAGTGTATGGAGGTTATGAAAGCCTGGTACGACAACTATCGCTTCTCGAAACAGGCCGGTACTCACGTGTTCAACTCTGATATGGTGCTCTATTTCATCGAGCACGCCGTGAGTGAACAATCCTTGCCGGATAGACTGATTGACCAAAACGTGCGCACCGACTATGGCAAACTGCGCCATCTCGTTACCGTTGATCAACGCTTGAACGGAAATTTCAGCCAGTTGAAGCAAATTATGGAAACGGGCCAGGTCATGAACGACGTGGTGTTAGGGTTCCCGTTGGAACGATTGCTTGACCGGGAGAACTTTATCTCTCTCCTGTTCTATTTGGGTTTGTTGTGTTTCGACGGCGCGTCTCGCGGGGTCCCGATATTGCGTATCCCCAATCTGACCATCAAAACGCTCATGTACGGCTACCTGCGCGAGGGGTACCGGGACGTGGATGTCTTTCGGATTGACGTGTGGGAACTCTCCCGCCTGGTGGGGGATATGGCTTATGCGGGAGAGTGGCGAGATTTCTTTGATTTCCTGGCCGCCGAGGTCGAAAAGCAAACCTCGGTGAGGGATTACCTGGGTGGCGAAAAGGTGATTCAGGGTTTTCTGATGGCCTATTTGAACGTAACCAACTTTTTCCTCACCTGGTCCGAGCACGAGATGGGTGGTGGCTTCGCCGACTTGTACCTGGAACCGTTCCTGGCCCGCTATCCCGATATGCGGTTCGGCTATCTGATCGAATTGAAATACATCCCACGTGGTGAATTCAGCCAGGCCAAGATGGAGAAAAAGATCGCAGAGGCCCAGGACAAATTAGAACAGTATGCCGGCGACGAACGTATCCAGGGTACATTCCAGGACGTGGCCCTGAAAAAGTTGGTGTTAGTCTACAGCGGGTGGGAGATGGTCTATCGGGAAGAGTTGACGTAGCAACAAGTTAGATGGAGGTGCACAATGTTTCGCAATTCGCAATTCGCAATTCGCAATTCGCAATTCACCGCCGTGTTGCTGCTGGTGAGCGGGCTGCTGACGGCGTGTAGCCCATCCCCGTCCACGCCGGAACCGGCCCACGTTTCGGTGCGCCTCAAGTGGCTGCACCAGACCCAGTTCGCCGGCATCTATGTGGCTCAACAGGAGGGGTACTATGCCGACGAAAGCCTCGTGGTTGCTCTCGAGACGGTGGACTTTGAGCACCAGTCGGCCATAGACAAAGTGATGGCTGGCGAAAACGACTTTGGCATCACTTCTTCAGAATCGCTTCTGCTCGCACGCAGTGAGGGCAAGCCCGTGCGCGCGCTGGCGGTCACTTTTCGCATCAGCGCCGAGGTGTTCCTGATCGAGCCGAACTCGGGCATTCAATCACCGTATGACCTCGTGGGGAGAAAGATTGCCCTTTCGCCCGGCGGGCCGACCATCATCTACAGGGCTATGATGGAGCGACTGGGACTGGACAGGAGTCAAGTCGAGGAGATTACCGTCACTACCTGGGATTTGTGGGAGTGTTGGGAGATCGCGCCGGTCTGTCCCAACTATGCCACTAATGGGCCGGTGCTTTTGGACCTGGCCGGGGAGGATTATGGGCTCATCTGGCCCGGCGACTATGGCGTCTCCTGGTATGGCGACGTGCTGTTCACCACCGACCAGATGATCGCCGAACAGCCTAACGTGGTCGAGGGATTCGTGCGGGCCACACTGCGCGGTTGGCAGAAAGCCGTCGAAGACCCGGAACTGGCGGTCGCAGCGACGCTGGTTTACGACGACCAGCTGGATGAGGAGTTTCAGCGCCGGGCCATGCTCGCCAGTATACCTTTAATTGACACCGGCGACGCGCCCATCGGTTGGATGGACAAAGCGGTCTGGCGGAGTACTCGGGACATTCTGCTGGAGCAGGGGTTCATCTCGTCGCCGGTGGATTTGGATGCCCTGTACACCAACGAGTTCAATGAACAATGAAGCAATGAGCAGAGTTTTTTGCGCGAGATATGCTCTTGTGAGCCGGAGGCAGTTATGCCCGAAGGAAAAGTAGCCGCTTCAGCCCAACGCCCTCCGCGGGAAGCGGAGCAGAGCGGAAAAACTGCGACCGAGATATCTGACGTGCAACATCGTGCGACGAGATTCAACCAGGTGGTACTGACTCTGTCCGTTGGTGCTGTCGTGGCCTCGAGCCTCTACGTGCTGGCCTACATGCTGCAACCTGAAGTCTGGCAGTTGCTGGCCGAGGCGGGGATCACCGTGTTGGCCCTTATTTCTGCGGCTGTGGCCTATGGCCTGGCCCGACGGGGGAAACTCGACGCAGCAGGGTACTGGATAATTTTCGGCGTGATGATTGCCTACGGCGGTGGCGAGTTGCTCGTGGCCAACGCGACTTTGTACTTTGCAGTGGGCGGTGTCTTGCTGATCATCCTCGTAGGCAGCATGATCTTGCCCCGAAAACGGCGCGTCTGGCTGCCCCTGGCCGGCTTGTTCGGAGTCTACGCCTGGCTGATCAACCGGTTCGAACCTCTGCCCCGTTACGACATTACACAATCAATTCTGCTGACTCTCGTTACAGCCGGCGTCACCTTTCTGGTCGCGCTGGCGATTCTCTGGCAGATCGCTCGCGCTTTCCGCATCGGCACCATCCGCACCCGCCTGCTCGTCGCCTTCGTGACGCTGACACTGTTGGTGGCGACGACCACCGGCATCGTTTCGGCCGTGATGGGCTACCGGAGCGGGCAGGAACAGATGATCGCTCAACTCGAATCGGTGGCGACGCTCAAAGAGGCCGAGATCGAAACGTGGGTAGACACTCTGCAAACCGAACTGGGCACTATGCTGACCGGAGCGAATGCGGGACAATACACACGCATACTATTGCAGGAAGAAGCACCAGAGCCGGCGGATTACCAGGAAGCCCACGACAAGTTACAGGCCCGCTTCCAAAAATCGCTCAACTGGCTGGAAGAGACGTTCATGATGGATCTCAAAGGGCACGTGGTCCTGTCCAGCGACGCCACGCAGGAAGGTAAAATCCACGCCGGGGAGGCATATTTCCAACGCGGGTTGGAGGACTTTTACGTACATCCGCCCTCCTACTCTCCATCGCTGGGGCGGATGTCGGTGATCGTCGCACAGCCGGTGTTCGACCAGCGAGGCACAGTGATAGGCGTCCTGGCCGGGCGTGCCGGTATGGATACCCTGAGCAAGATCATGCTCGAGCGGGCCGGGTTGGGCCAGACGGGCGAGACCTACCTGATCGGTACCAACCACGCCATGCTGACCGAGTCGCGCTCCGGCGAGGAGGGGATTTACGTGCGCACCGAGGGGGCCAACGCGGCGATAGGAAATCACGCCCACGGCGCTGGGGTGTACGATGGCTACTGGGGTGAGCCTGTAGTAGGGGTCTACCACTGGCTGCCGGAACTCGAGGTGGCACTCCTGGCCGAGCAGGGCCAGGCAGAGGCATTCAGTTCACTATACATGATGCTGACCGTCAACGCGGGCGTGGTACTGGTCGCCGTGATGCTCGCCGTGGGTGCCTCGTTGTTCGTCACCCGCAGCATTGCCAACCCGCTGGCCGATCTGGCCGAAACGGCCACGCAGATCGCGGCCGGCGACCTGGAGCGCGTGGCTCGGGTAGAGCGCGAGGACGAGATTGGGGCCGTGGCGCAGGCATTTAATCGAATGACCGCCCGGTTGCGTGACCTGGTCGGCAGCCTGGAGCAGCGCGTGGCCGAGCGCACCCGCGACCTGGAGCGCCGTTCGGCCTACCTGGAGGCCTCGGCCCAGGTGGGCCACGCGGCCGCCTCGATTCTGGAGACCGATCAGTTGATGCGGCAGGTCGTTGACCTGATCCGCGAACAATTTGGTCTGTACTATGTGGGCTTGTTCCTGGTGGAGGGAGAGTGGGCCGTGTTGCGGGCCGGCACCGGCGAGGCTGGGCGGATCATGTTGGCCCGCGGTCACCGGCTACGAGTCGGCGCGGGCATGATTGGCTGGAGCATTGCCAACGCACAGGCGCGTGTCGCGCTAGAGGCCGGGGAAGACGCCGTGCGCCGGGTCGCGGCCGAGTTGCCAGAGACCCGTTCCGAGGCCGCGTTGCCCCTGCGCTCGCGTGGCCGGGTTATCGGTGCCCTCACCGTGCAGCACGTCCAGCCCGGCGCTTTCGACCGGGATACCATCGTCGTGTTGCAGACCATGGCCGACCAGGTGGCCGTGGCGCTGGACAACGCCCGCCTGTTCGCCGAGGCTCAAGCGGCTATGGAGGCGGAGCATCGGGCCTACGGCGAACTCAGCCGCGCGGCCTGGCGCGATCTGCTCCGCGCCCGGCCCGATCTGGCTTACCGCAGCGACGAGCACGGCGTCACCGGCGCCGGTGACGTGTGGCGGCCCGAGATGGAGCAGGCCTGGCGGGAGGGGCGGACCGTCCAAATTCCCAATTCCCAATCCCCAACCCCAAATCCTTTGGCCGTGCCTATCAAAGTGCGCGGTCACGTCATCGGTGTGCTCGACACGCACAAGCCCGGCGACGCAGGTGCGTGGACACCCGAGGAGGTCGCGCTGCTAGAGGCGCTGACCGGCCGGTTAGGGGAGGCGTTGGAGAGCGCCCGCCTGTTTCAGGACACCCAGCGCCGCGCTGCCCGCGAGCAATTGACCCGCGAGATCACGGACAAGATGCGCCGCGCCGTCAGTGTGGAGGGCATCGCGCAGACGGCGGTGGATGAACTCTATAGGGTGTTGGGCACATCACGCGCCTTTGTGCGGTTGGGGGTCGTCCTGTCGCCACAGAAGGGTGCAGAGGAGCAGAGGAGCCAAGGAGCGGAGGTGCAGGGGAGCAGAGAGGAGGGAAAGTAGCAGGCACAAATCCGCTCTCAGGTGGGGGCTAAGGAACGGGGATTAAATAACTGTCCCCTTTGGCCGATGATTTCAATCATCGGCTGATACAAAAAGCCAAGTGGGACAGTTAATTAATTCTCATTTCAAGTGGACGGAAGTGGAATTCGATGCCAAGGCAGACTGAGGTGTATGAGGAGGAACTAACGATGAAGATCGAACAGAAAAGATGGACAGAAGCACACGGATGGGAGCCGGACACCCCAGGGGCTTTGGGAGAATCCACCCAACTGGTCCTGGTGTTTGGCGCCACGTCCATTCTAAGAGAACAAGAGCATTTCCAGGGGCCTCTACAAATCGGGAAGGTTTATCCGGGTGCTCATATTCTGGGCTGTTCAACCGCTGGCGAAATCTGCGGCACCCGGGTGTTAGATAATTCCCTGGTAGCCACGGCTGTCCGGTTTGAACACACACGGCTCATGGGCGCTCAAGTCAAATTGAGCCAAGTGGCGGATAGCTTTCAAGCGGGCGAGCAATTGGCCATGTCCCTCGATAGAGATGGGCTGGTGCACGTTCTGGTGATTTCTGATGGGATTCAGGTAAATGGGAGCGCGCTCGTAAGAGGATTGGTCAAACATCTCCCTCCTGAAGTCGCGGTTACAGGTGGACTTGCCGGAGATGGCGAGCGTTTCGAGCAGACCCTGGTATTTCTGGAGGACAATACACCTGAGGAGGGCAAGATCGCTGCTCTGGGTTTTTATGGAACCCGTTTGAAAGTCGGCTATGGCTCTGCGGGCGGTTGGGATCCGTTTGGTCCCAACCGGTTGATAACCCGTTCAAAAGGAAATGTGCTCTACGAATTAGACGGGCGGCCCGCATTAGAGTTGTACAAGAAATATCTGGGCGAGTATGCCGCCGATTTGCCCGCCAGCGCATTACTCTTTCCCTTGCAGCTCCGAACCCCAGAAGATGAGCCTGGGCTGGTGCGCACGATTTTATCCATTGACGAAAAAGAGCAAAGTATGACTTTTGCGGGGGATGTCTCTGAGGGAACTCTCGCCCGCTTCATGAAAGCCAACGTTGAGCGGCTAATTGATGGCGCAGTCGAGGCCGCCGAAAGTAGCTATGAGGTCATTGGCTCCTCAGCGCCAGATCTGGCCATCCTCGTCAGTTGTATTGGCAGGAGGTTGGCTCTGAAGCAAAGGATAGAAGAAGAAGTGGAAGGTGTGCGTGACATTCTGGGCGATCACACTGTCTTGACAGGATTTTACTCCTACGGAGAAATTGCTCCGTTCATACCTTCCGCCGTAAGTAAATTGCACAACCAGACGATGACGATTACCACCTTCCTGGAGGAATAGCCTATGCACCGGTTACTTGAGCGTCAACTGAAACGGCACGCTGGCCCGGTCGAGAGCATCCCAGAAGGCTGGCAAAGTTTCATTGATGCGGTGAACGAAGCGTATCGCCAGGCCGACGCTGACCGCGCCTTGCTCGAACGCTCGTTGGATTTGACCTCGGAAGAGCTGATTGAGAGGAACCAACAACTTCGGCAGCGGATAGCAGAGCTAGAGCAGGCCGGAATGGTGCTGGAGCGTCGTGCTCGCCAGGTGCAGACAATCACCGAGATCGCCCAGGAGATCGCCGCCGCCACCGAACTGGACGAGCTCTTTCGCCTCGTCGTCACGCTGGTCAAGGAGCGCTTTGGCTACTACCACGCCCAGATCTTTCGCTACGATCCAGAATTGAACGCTATGCGGGTCGTCGAGGGCTATGGTGAGGTTGGGGAAAAGATGAAGGCCGCCGGCCACAATCTGCCTTATGGCCAGGGCGTCGTCGGCACGGCGGCGGCTACAGGGGAAGCAGTGCTGTCCTCCGATGTTTCCCAGGACTCTTACTGGACGCCCAATCCTGACCTCCCCGACACCTGGGGCGAGTTGGCCGTGCCTATCAAACTGAGGAGAATGGAGGATGGGGAATGGAGAGATGATGTGCTGGGCATCCTGGACGTGCAGAGCGACACGGCCGGCGCGTTGAGTGAGGAGGATCAGGTTTTGCTCCTGGGCCTGGCCGGGCAGATCGCCGTTGCCATCCAGCGCTCACAATTGTTCCAGCAAGCCCAGGCCCGCGCCCGCCGCGAGCAGACCTTGCGCCAGATCACCACCCGCGTGCGCGGTTTTACCGATCCCGAGGCCGTCGTGCGCACGGCCGTGCGCGAACTGGGTACTGCCCTGGGCCGGCCCGCCTTTGTCCGCCTGGGCAGCGCGGAAGAATTAAGAATGAAGCAATAAAACAATGAACAATGAAGCAATGGAAGAATGAGGCGATGAACGAGGAGATGGTGAGATGCACGAACTCGCAGCGGTGATCAGAGACAACCTGGATACCCTGGTGGAGGAATACGACCGGCGTCTGCGCGGGGTTGAGAGTTACGCGGCGATGCCTGACCGGATCAAGCGCGGTGTCTTGAACTGTTTGGCCGCTTCTCTGGAAAGCGCGGACGACGCCGAGTTCATCCAATTCGTCCAGACCGCGGTGGAGAAAATGGTGGCACTGGGATTGGCGACCGGTCCTTTGCTGCAGGGTCTGGTCGTCCTCGAGGAGGTGATCGTGCCACTGGTCTCCACCGTCGGAGATGCCACATTCCTGTGGCGTGCTTTCTCCCGGGCCCGCGCTATCGTCTCCTTCCGCACCGCCGAGATGCTGCAAGAGTCACGGGCCAAGTATATGGATCTGTACGAAAACGCCAATGACATGCTCTTTACTGTTGACCTGGAAGGCCGTTTCACGTCGGCCAATCAGGTAGCCTACACTGCGTTAGGCTATACCCGGGAAGACGTTTATGAAAAAAATATCTTTGATGTACTCACCCCCGCAAGTGCTAATTTCGCCTTCGAGTCACTGCAGAAGGCGATCGTTCAAGGGTCAGACTTGTCAGAATTGCAGCCCTGGGAATTTGAAGTAGTTAGAAGAGACGGAAGTAAAAGGTTGTTCGAGGTTCGCACTCGACTGATCCGGGAGGAGGGCGAAATCGCCGGTTTCCAGGGCATAGCGCGTGACGTCACCGAGCGCAAGCGGGCCGAGCAAGCGCTTGAAGAGCAGCAGGCGTTCCTCCGGCAAGTCATAGACATCAATCCTAACTTTGTCTTCGTCAGGGACCGTGAAGGACGATTTATCCTGGCTAATCGGGCCATTGCTGAGGTCTACGGCACCACAATTGACGGCTTGATCGGCAAGACCGACGCCGACTTTAACCTCAACGCGAAGGAAGTCGAGCGCATCCGCCACGGCGACCTGGAAGTCATGGACTCTTTGCAGGAGATGTTCATCCCTGAGACGTGCATCACAGACGTAGAGGGGAACGTGCATTGGTTTCAAACCATCAAGCGCCCGCTCGTGGACGAGGATGGCGTGGCCCGGCGCGTCCTGGGCGTCTCCAGCGACATTACCGAGCGCAAACGGCTGGAGCAGGCGATGCAAGAGTCGTTAGAGCACCGTGGCCGCCAGGTGCAGACCAGCACCGAGATCGCCCAGGAGATCGCCGCCGCCCCGGCACTGGACGAACTGTTCCACCGTGTAGTTACGCTGATCAAGGAGCGCTTTGGCTACTACCACGCCCAACTCTTTCTCCTCAAGGGAGACAATCTGGTGACCGTGGCAGGGTACGGCCGGATCGGTCAACAATTGTTGGAACAAGGTCACTTTATCCCCGTGGGCAAAGGGGTAGTTGGTCGCGCCGGAGCGAGGGGCGAGCCCGTTCTGTCGCCCGACGTGCGCCAGGACCCAGAGTGGCTCTACCATCCCATGCTGCCTGACACTGAAAGCGAGTTGGCCGTGCCCATCAAGTTGAGGAGAATAGAGGACGGAGAATGGAGAGACAAGGTGCTGGGTATCCTCGATGTGCAGAGCGACACCGCCGGCGCCTTGACTGAAGAAGACCGCTTCTTGCTAGAGGGCCTCTGTGGTCAGATCGCCATTGCCATCGAAGACACCCGCCTGCGCCAGGAGATGGAGGAGCACCTGCGCGAACTTGAGCGCATCACCCGCGCCATGAGCCGTGAGGGGTGGGAAACTCTCCGGCGCGAGGCCGGGCCAATCGGCTACCTGTTCGACCAGACCGGCGTCGTCCCGGCGAACGACTTTTGGGCACCAGAGATCGGGCTGGCGGCGGAACGGAAGGCCCTCGTGCCACCAACTGCTGACGTCCAACCGGTGGCCGTAGCGCCCCTGTCGGTGCATGGCGAGATCATTGGCGCGTTGGGCGTCCAGGATGACCCGCAGCACCCCCTGTCACAGGATGACCTGGCGCTGATAGAGTCAGTTTCGGAACAGGTGGCCCTGGCATTGGAGAGCGCCCGCCTGTTCGAGCAGACCCAGACCGCGCTGGCTGAGACTGCGACGCTCTACGCTGGCAGCGAGCGGGTGGTACGCGCCGCGACTGTAGACGAGGTCTTGCAAGCGTTGATCCACTCGACGGCGCTGGGCAAGTTCGACCGGGCCAACATCATGCTCTTTGACCACCCCTGGGGTGATGAGCGCCCGGAGAACTTGATAGTCACCGCTGTTTGGGGACACAGCGGCGAAGAGACACGCGCGCCTGTGGGCACGTCCTACCCGACTGACAAATTCCCACTAATGTCCCTGGTCGCCCGCGATGGCCCGACCATTTTTGGCGACATTGCCACCACCGAGGGTATGGATGAAGACTTGCGTGCTCTCCTGATAGAACGATTGCACATGCGGAGTCTAGTTCTATGGCCGCTGGTGGTCGGCGGGCAGTGGATCGGTATCCTCGCGGGGCAATCCAACACAATGTTGGAGATGAACGAAGACGAGATGCGCCAGATCACCAGCCTGACCGACCAGGCCGCCGCTGTGATCCAGAACCAACGCTTGCTCGAGCAGACGCAGGAGGCGCTGGAAGAGGTGGAGGCCACCCACCGGCTCTACCTGCGCGAGCAGTGGGCCAGGTTCGTGCCGGCGCGGGTTGCTCCCCTCTACGAACGCGCCCGGTCAGACGTGGCGCCTCTCGACGACGCCGGGCTGCCCGCCGTCGAGCAAGCGATGAGACAGCGAGAGGTGGTCGTGCAATCGGGCGGAGACGGCGGGGACGAGCAGGCCGCCGTAGTGGCTCCGATCACGCTGCGTGGGGAGGTCATTGGTGCTCTGGGGCTGCACGAAGCGGCAGGCGGACGGCAGTGGACGGACGACGAGATCGCGCTTGTCGAATCGGTGGCCGAACAATTGGCGTTGGCTGTCGAGAACGTGCGCCTGCTGGAGGAGACACAGCGCCGCGCACAGCGAGATCGAATCATCGCTGACATCACCGCCAAAGTCCGCTCCTCCGCCGACGTGGAGACCATTATGCGGACGGCGGTGCGGGAACTGGGCACAGCCCTGGATGCCGACAGGGCGTTCGTGCAGTTGAGCACGGGTACGCCGGCGCAGGAGGCAGGAAGCAGGAAGTAGGAGGCATAGAGACTATGTTTAGAAAAAACTCTGTTCCCTGGCTCATATCTGTGCTTGGGATGGTCGTGACGCTCTTTGGGCTGGGCGGCTGTGGCGCCGTCGCACCGGTTCACCCTGAAATAGTGCGCATTGGGGCTGTCTATCCCCTCAGCGGATCGCTGGCGCCCACGGGCCAGGCGCTCAGGCAGGCTGTTGAACTGGCCCAGGAGATCGTCAACCAGGAGCATGACCTGGATCTGCCGCTGGCGCGGTCAGCCGGCCTGCCCGGACTGGACGGCGCGCGCATAAAAGTCGTATTCGCCGATCACACCGGAGACCCTGAGCAGGGGGCGGCCGAGGCCCAGCGTCTGATCGAGGAGGAAGGGGTCGTGGCGCTACTGGGGGCTTACAACAGTAGCGTCACCGCCAGAGCCAGTCAGATGGCCGAAGCGGCACGCATCCCTTTCCTGAATGCCACCTCCACATCCCCCGTTCTGACTGAACGAGGTTACAAGTGGTTCTTCCGCACCACCGCCGACGATACGATCTTTGTCCACAACTTTTTCACGTTTCTGCTGGCGGTGGATCTGCGGCAAGGGCTCGATACGCGAGACATCGCCATCGTCTACGAGAACACCCTCTGGGGCACCGGGGTGAGTCGGATAGAGAAGGCCTACGCCCGACAGCTCGATTTCAACGTCGTCGCCGACGTGCCTTATGCATCTGACACGGATTCCGTCGAGGCCCAAGTGCAAACCCTTCTGGAGACAGGCAGTCCCATCGTGATGCAGGCATCCTACCTCAGCGACGCCGTTCTCTACGTGCGCACTTACAAAGAGATGAATTTCCGGCCCACCGTCCTGTTGGCCATGGACGCGGGCTTCATCAGCCCCGGTTTTATCGAGGCCGTGGGGAGTGACGGCGACTACATCCTCAGCCGTGAGGTCTGGGCGCTGGATTTGGGGGAGCACAAGCCCCTCATCAAGCAGGTGGACACGCTGTATTTCGAACGGTACGGAACTCACATGGACGGCAATGCTGCTCGTGCCTTCACCGGTTTCCTGGTGCTGGCCGATGCGATTAACCGCGCCGGTTCCGCCGACCCGGAAGCGATTCGCCAGGCGTTGCTGGCTACTGACCTGCCGGGCAAGCAATTGATTATGCCCTGGGATGGCATCCGCTTCGACGCGGACACCGGGCAGAACACACTGGCGCGAGGGATCATCGTCCAGATGCGGGACGGCGTCTATCACACAGTCTGGCCGTGGGACGTAGCCAGTGAGGAATTAGTCTGGCCAATGCCGGAGTAAGGCGCCGGCTGCTGGACAGGGAGTATGCTATGGCGACAGAAAGAGTAGAACGACCCCGGGGTAGCCTGGTCAACAAACTGCGCTGGCCTATCGTTATCTCCGTTGCCATCGCTTTGTTAATCGTGGGCTCTGTTCCGATTTACATCGGTGGTCAAGCCCAGAGGCGAGAGATCCTCCGCGTTCAGCAAGGGAGGGCCGAAGGGATCGCCCTCTCCCTCTCTCTCTATCTCCAGGGCGCTAAGAATGGCCTGGCCTCTTTCGCCCAGGCTCAGGTGGCTTTGGACCGCGCTGAGCGGCAGGTGGCCTTCGAACAGTTGCTGGCTCGAGGGCAGAGCGTCTACGATGAAATCACGCTCTTGGATCAGGAGGGCAATGAGGTGGCAAAGGTTTCCCGTTTCCACACTTTCCTTCCGGCAGAACTGGGCAGCCAGGCTGATACGGCTGCCTTTCAGCGGGCCCGTAAAGGTATGGATCACATAGTCAAGGAACCGGTTATTTCGCCCTACAGCGGCCTGCCTACAGTGGAGATGGCGGTGCCGGTTCGTGACCCTGCCAGTGGGGACGTGACGGGCGTGTTGATGGCCAGAGTCAGCATCAAGCAGATGTGGGATGAGGTTGCAGCGGTCGAGGTTGGCGAGAGAGGATATGCCTACGTGATCAACAGGACCGGGCGCCTGCTGATTCACACAGACCTGTCGCGCTATCTACAGTCTCAGGGAGAGGAAATCGGACGTGTACCGGTGGTGGAAAAGATTATTCAGGCCGGTGTCGTGGAGGCTGAAGCAGAGGAGTACACTGGCCTGGATGGCGAGAGGGTCGTTGGAGCCTATGCGCCTATTGAGGGAACCCCCTGGATCACTATAGTCGAACTGCCGGCGGAAGAAGCCTATGCGAGTATCCAGCGAATGACTATATCCTTAATAGGCCTACTGATGGTCGCTGTTCTGGCCATCGCAGGGCTGACCTCCTGGCTGCCACAGCGCATCATCCGTCCGTTAGCCCAACTGGAGGAGGGAGCGGCGCTTCTGAGCAGCGGCCGTCTGGGACACCGCATCGCCCTACGCACGGGGGACGAGTTGGAGGCTTTGGGCGAGGCATTCAATCAGATGGCCAGCCGCCTGCAGGAGCTCTACGCCGGGCTGGAGCAGCAGGTGGCCGACCGAACGCGGGAATTGGAGCGCCGCGCCGTCCAACTAGAGACGGCAGCCGATGTGGCCCGCGAGGCCACCGCCATCCGCGACGTGAACCAATTGCTCGACGAGACGGTGCGCCTCATCTCCGAACGGTTCGGTTTTTACCACGCCGGTGTCTTCCTGGTGGACGACGCCCGCGAGTACGCTATCCTGCGTGCCGCTTCCTCCGAGGGAGGGCAGCGTATGCTGGCCCGGGGCCACAAACTGGCGGTCGGCAAGGTGGGTATGGTTGGTTACGTCACCGGTACGGGGGAACCCCGCATCGCGCTCGATGTGGGTGAGGATGCGGTGCACTTTGTCAACCCCGACCTGCCCGAGACGCGCTCGGAGATGACGCTGCCACTGCGCGTGCGCGGGGAAATCCTCGGTGCACTGGACGTGCAGTCCACCGAGGAGGCGGCCTTCAGTGATGAGGACGTGGCCACACTGGGCACGATGGCCGACCAGTTGGCAGTAGCCATCGAGAACGCCCGGCTCTTCCGGGAGACACAGGACCGGCTGCGCGAGTTGAGCCGTCTCTATGGCGAGTACAGCACCGCCGCCTGGACTCAACTGGCGCCGGCGGAGCGCCCGCTGGGTTACGTCTACGACCGCATTGACGTCGCGCCGCTGGGGCAATTACCGGCGCCGGCGCTCGACCTGGTTCTTCAGCGTGGGGAACCCGTCGCCCTCGTCGAGCCGGCGGCGACAGAGTCGACGTTGACCATGCCACTCAAGTTGCGCGATCAGGTCATCGGCGCTCTGGGCATCCAGGAGACAGACGAGGCGCGGGAGTGGTCACCCGACGAGATGGCCCTCGTCGAAGCAGTGAGCGAACAGGTGGCGCTGGCGCTGGAGAGTGCGCGGTTGTTTGGGGAGACACAACGGCGTGCAGAGACGATGCGCCAACTATACAATCTGAGCAGTGCGCTCATGGGCATTGAGAGCACCCAGCAGGCTATGACCCTCATCGCCAACGCGACCCGTCAACTGATTGATGCCGCCGTCACCACCATTTACGTTTACGATGAGGAGAAGGGAGAATACGGACATGCGATTGCTATGGCAGATCCAGTCCGGTGGGATGGGGAAACTTTCATCGCGCCCCGTCCCGATGGCCTCACCGCACACATCATCCACGAGGGTATCGCTGTCTCCATCGCCGACACCGCCGACGACGAGCGTGCCAATCCGGGTCTGGCAACCGTTGGCCTGCGCAGTATGCTGGGCGCTCCCATCCAGATGGTCGGGCAGAAACCCATCGGGGTTTTGTTCTGCAATGGGGAGCGGGTGGGCCAGTTCAGCGACGAGGACCTGCGGCTTATCACACTGCTGGCCAACCGCGCCTCAGCCTGCCTCCAGAGAATACACCTGGCAGAAGAGGTTCGGACTGCGTTGGAGGAGACCACGATCCTCTACCGCGCCAGCCGGGCCATCGTCGTCGCCCAGACACCTGACGACGTGCTGCGTGCCTTCACTGACCACGTGGTCGTGCCGCAGACAGATCGCTGCGTCCTGGCTCTCATAGATCCTACCAGCCCAGCCGACGATCCTGTCGTGGAGATTGAGGCTGCTTGGGAGCCGGGGGTGGAACGTCCGGCCGTGCTCGGCAATCGCTGGAGCGTCTCCCAGATTCCTCTCATCGCCAGGATGACCACCGAGCCCCTGACCATCTCGAACGTGGCCACTTCATCGGAGATAGACGAGATCTCTCGCCACGCCTTCCTGAATGTACTGGACATCAAAGCGGTTGCCATCATTCCTCTGCTCGCTGGCGAGCGGCATCTGGGCTGGCTTTTGGTCGAGTTGCTGAAGGGGCCTTACGACTTTAGCGAGCGGGAGGTGCGCCTCTACCGTGCCCTGTCCGGCCAGGCGGCCGTTACTCTTGAGAGCATGCGGCTCTTCAAGCAGGCGCAGCGCCGTGCCCACCGCGAGCGACTCGCCCGCGAGATCGCGGGCAAAATCCAGGCCGCTGCTGATGTAGAGGCAGTCTTACAGACTGCAGTGCGTGAATTGGGCCGTGCTCTGGGCACCCCGCGCAGTTTCGTGCATCTGGGCACACCAGGTCAATCTAATGCACCGCCGTCAAGGGCACCTTCTGCTCAGAAGAGCCCTGATGTAGAACAGTAAAGATAAAAAGGGAGATAGACCAATGACAACAATGGCAGGTATAGGTTTGAGCCGTCAAGAGGATGCGCGGCGGGCCGGCTCCGATGCGGCGACCCAGGCTATGATCGGCATAGAGGGCCCAGCCGACCTGGTTATCGCCTTTACCACCGACCGCTACGACCAGGAGGCGGCGGTGCGAAGTATCCGCTCCGTGACAGGCTCCGCCCCCCTGATCGGTTGTTGTGCCGGCGGGGTCATTGCGGCTGGTGACCTCAGCACTGACTCGATCACTGTGATGGCCCTGCGCTCGGAGGGCCTCCACGTGACCCTGGCGATGGAAGAGGGCATCCACGATGTCCCCCACCGTGTAGGCCAGGCGGTCGCCGAGACCCTGGCCCAACACCTGATGGCGACTGGTGCCGAGGAACAGCCCACGGCAGTGCTTGCTCTGGCGGACGGCCTCACCGGTGCGTTGACGGAAGTAGTGCAGAGCGCAACTGATGTGCTGGGGCCGATGTACCCAATGGTAGGGGGCGGCGCTGGCGATAACTTTCGGTTCTTGAAGACTTTCCAGTTCATCAACGACCAGATCCGTTCCGATGCCCTGGTAGCGGCCCTGTTGCGCACGCCAGCACCCATCGGGATCGGCGTGGCCCACGGCTGGAAGCCGGTCGGACGCCCAATGGTGGTGACCCGCTCAGCCGCCAACGTGGTCTATGAACTGGATGGCCAACCCGCCTTCGAGGTCTACCGGCGGAGATGGGCGGACGAGGCCCCGCAACTCGATCAGGAGGGATTCGGTGCCTTCGCCATGGCCCATCCGCTGGGGTTGCCTCTGATCGGGGGCGAGTTCCTTATCCGCGATCCGTTGCGAGCCCATCCCGACGGCGCTATCGAGTGTGTGGCAGCCGTACCGGAAAACGCTGTGGTGCATATGATGAGCGGCGACAA
The DNA here is from genome assembly GCA_964420485.1 of uncultured Anaerolineales bacterium. Lineage (GTDB taxonomy): Bacteria > Chloroflexota > Anaerolineae > B4-G1 > B4-G1 > CAYQTW01. The sequence continues at coordinate 3,108 of CAYQTW010000004.1, read as the reverse complement.
GGATATGCTCTTCGCGGCGGCTCACACTGCCGCCGAGCGGGCTATGGATGAGTTGGCCGGCCAGCCCCCGGTAGCCGCCATCGTTTTCGATTGCATCTCCCGGTTGATGATCCTGGGCGATGAGGCGGCCACGGAAATTGAGTATATCCGGGACATCATTGGACACGAGACACCGCTTATCGGTATGTTCAGCTTTGGTGAGATCGCCCCTCCGCCGGGGTCAGGGCTGGCGGCCTTCCACAACAAAACAGTGGTAGTGTGCACGCTGGCATAAACATGACGTATCTGCTCAATAAAGTGGGGCAATGTAGCCGAGGTTTCCATACCTCGCGGGCATAACGCGCTATGGAAAGCGCGGCTACGTTAAAAGTGCCCCAGAATATTGAGATGATACAACATGACCTTATGGAAAGACCGCTTTCAGGCAGTCAGGGCCACGGCCCATAGTCTGGTTTCTGGTGCAGAAGTGGGCCAGACTTTCCAGTCTGCCGCTCGGACAGGCTAGAAAGCCTGCCCCACATATCGTTTCACACCGAGAACTGGTCTGAGGCTGGTTGACCGACAAATTTAACATTCGGTTGTAGTAACGACTCTAGTCGTTCGTTAGCGCCCAAAAAACGAAAGTCGTTACTACGACCCCGTTAAACAAAGAAATCCGTGTGTATCCGTGAGCAATGTTAAAAGTGTCAGTCAATCAGCCGTCCAAGTCAGAACGACGATAGAATGATACACGATTTTGGAGGATTTGTCCAATGTCGACCCTAGCCACCGGCCGGTGGCCGGTAGCCCGTAAAGACCAGTCGCACCAGATCACGCCGCCACGGACGCTTGCGGCGCAGGTAGTCGAGATGATGAGCAAAGCGGCCGGGTTCAAAGCCAAAGTGACGCGAAACCGCCCCCAATTCCGTTGCACTGCCCTTGGACAGGATGTCGAGCCACCAATGAGGTACAGGATTGCGCGGCAACAAAACATCGAGTAGGCCAATCACGCCTTGCACCAACGGCATACGCAGGTGCACCAGTCGCCTGCGCATTCCCGCCGCCGCCAGCACCTGTGCCATCATCTGCTCGAAAGTAAAGTGCTCCGGCCCACCGAGCGAGATAGTTTGCCCGATCAGGTCATTCCGGTCCAGCACGGCTGCAATACACGTTACCAAATCTCCAATCCACAGCGGCTGGAAGCGAGCCAGGCTCGCGTCGGGAATGGGCAGCACGAAAGGGAGCATTTTGGACAGCATCACCAGCATATTGGTAAAGACATCCTCCGGGCCCCAAATGACGGAGGCCTGGAAAATGGTGTAATCCAATCCACTTTCACGCACTGTGGCCTCTGCCTCCCCCCTGATGCGAAAAAGTGAGTAGGCGGAAGCACGGTCGGCCCCCAGGCGGCTCAAGTAGATGAAGCGAGACACGTCCGCCTCCTTCGCCGCCGCGATGAGGTTGACCGTGTCTTGAACGTGACCTTGCAGCGTTTTCCCGTGGTAGATATCCTCCTCCGCTGTCAGATGAACGACTGCCGTCACGTCTTGCATTGCCGTGCGCAAGGCGGGCAGATCGCTCATACTGGCCGAGACGGTGGAGAAGGGGATGCCAGAGGCCAGTTGCTGCTCGCGTCGAGATGGACGCAACAAACAGCGCACATCGCGATGTTCGGCCGCCAACTGACGCACCAGGGCCCGCCCCACGAAACCCGTGGCGCCAGCGATCAGTATCATCGTTCTCTCCTCGTATGCACGAGTGGGATTATACCACTGATGTCGGCGGAAGCCAAGCAAAGATGTGGTGTTTGTTTACTGGGGCAGCGGATGAGAAACGGATAAGCGGATAGAGCAATCGCTTTTATCTCACACGCTCAACAAAATCATCAGACTGAGCCAATGACGACGAGGACGGGGGTACTCGTCCGTTTATCCGCTGTTCATCCGCTGCACCAACGAGGCGGTAAACAAATACGCCACCGGACTGCGGGGCAGGCCGTTACCGAATCGTCACCTCGCCGCGGCCCAGCAACTCTAGCGGGTGGGCGTCAAAATACTGCACTCCCCAGACCTCGACTGTGTACGCGCCGGGGACCAGGACGGTCAGGTCCGCCACCAACTGGTAGCCGCACATGCAGCGGCACACTTGGCCCACGTTGGTCTCGATGATCTTGATGACCGTCCCATCCTGCCCGGTCGCCAGCGCCAGTTCCGCGCAGCAGACGTAGGAGAGGTTCTGCTCGACGTGGATAGCCCCATCCTGGGCGGTGATCTCCACCCCAGCCCAATCACCCAGAGTGTCGGGCGGTATGGTTTCGTCGCACGGGCCAACATTAGCGGAGAGAAAGACCGTCTCGACAGAGGTCACCTGCCCGTCGGCCTCAAGCGTGCCGCTCCAGACGAGACCCGCCCGTTGGTGAGACAGTGTGACCTCGTAGGCCGGCTGCGGCACCACGGGGTAGGTTATCTGCACGCTCCACTCCCCGCTCCGCCAGACCTGGGTGGAAGCCCCCACGAGGCCCGGCGGTGTGACGTCCTCCGGCACCCATTCCTCTTGCTGGGCCAGCCCAAAGCCGGGATAAGTCTGGGTCAGGTAGGTCAAGAGGGCCTGGAAGGTAGCCTCCGATTCGTCCGGGTGCGGGGAGGCCGGCTGGCAGACGGCCACGCTCCGCCCCGTGCGGTCGGTGTGCACCTCGTACCGTTCTCCCCCGGCTTCCAGGAAAAAGCGGTAGCCGGGGGTAATGACCTGGGCGTACATCATCCCCGGCTGGGGGCAGCCCAGGCTGGCATCGGACCACTGGACCGCTTCGAAGGAGAAAACAGTCACTTCCTCCAAAGAGATACCGAGTTCAGCAGCCAGATGAGCCACGGCGGCTGAGGCGGGCTCTGTCGAGGGATCTGGCGGGGGCGAGATGGGGCTCATTCCCGGTTCGGGCAGGGGGCTTTCGCTCGGGCCGGTCTCGCGAGTGGGCTGCGGGAGCAGGCCACAGCCCGCCAGCAGCAATGTCAGCAAGAACAAGACAGTCAGGTGTCGTTTTTTCACTAGTTGCCTCCCGGAATTGGTTGGTTAGTTGGTTGGTATCATCTCAATATTCTGGGGCACTTTTAACGTAGCCGCGCTTTCCATAGC
>CAYQTW010000003.1:27537-28799 GCA_964420485.1 uncultured Anaerolineales bacterium | reverse complement strand
CGTCTGGCTGGTGTTTGGCACGCTGCGCATCTATCCCCACTTTCTGGCCTACTTTAACGAATTGGTCGGCCCGCGCAACGGCTACCGCGTGCTGGTGGACTCTAACCTGGACTGGGGGCAGGACTTGCCGGCGCTGGAGCGATACGTGGCGGAACACGACGTTCCTTCGACAGGCTCAGGACACCGTCCCTCGCTCTACCTGAGTTGGTTCGGCGAGTCGCGCCCCTGGCAGTACGACATCCCCTACCGCTTCATCCCCAGCAAGCCCGACGAACTGAGCGACATTCACACCCGCGTCTACCATCCCGACTATCCGCCGCCCGGCGTCTACGCCATCAGCGCCACCAACCTCCAGGCCCTGCTCTTCGACGACAATGATCTCTTTGCTTATTTCCTGAAACGTGAACCGGTGTCCCAGCCTGGATACTCGATTATGATCTACGAGGTGCCACGCTTGCTTGATTCTGACGCCCCACCCGTCACCGTCGCGCTGGGGAGCACCCAGATTGACCGCCTGCCCCCGGCGGCCTTTGAGACCCTCTGGCGCACCAACGACCTGCACCTGCGCTGGTTCGACGCGGCGACCAGTTGCATACTCCCCTCCGGCGCTGATGTCTGGTACGTCCTGGACGCGAAGGCAGAGCCGGCCCCATTCTGCCCGCTCTGGGAAAGTAGGGGCGCGGTTACCGCGCCCCCACGGCTGCCCCTACGGCTGCCCACGCGCGGCGGCGGAGGGCAACTCGCGTTCTACCGTCTGCAAGTGAACTCCGCCGCCCGCGAGGAATGGCTGGCGGGGCTGGCCTCCGCCTCACCGCTGATTATCTCGGACGAAGCCGCCTTTGCCCCGGGCGCGGCCCCCGACCTGCGGCGCGAAGTGATCCCGCCCCTGCGCTTCGGCGACCGCTTGGACCTGCTGGGCTACCGCCTGCTCTCCGGCGCGCTCCACCCCGGCTCGGAGTGGCAGGTCGTGAGTTACTGGCGGGCCGTGACAGACGGAGGGGTCCCGCTCAAACTGTTCGTGCAGGTGCTGGACGACGCGGGCAACGTGCGTGCCCAGTACGATGGACTCGACGTTCCAGTCATCGGGTGGCGGGAGGGCGACCTGCTGGCGCAACTGCACACCCTGTCGCTGCCGGAGGATCTCGCGCCGGGCCGCTACTGGGTGCAACTCGGCGTCTACGAAACCCAAACCACGAAGCGGCTGCCGGTGTTGCTGGATGGTGAGCAAGTCGGCTCGCGGTTGCTGTTGCCCCCGCTGGAGG
>CAYQTW010000003.1:20100-27437 GCA_964420485.1 uncultured Anaerolineales bacterium | reverse complement strand
CCATTCCGCCTGAACTCGGTGCTCGCCGGCTTTACCGCCCGTGACGGCTGGGAACACACCTGGTGGCTCTGGTTCGCCAGGCGGTTGCTGCTGGAGGGGCGGGGACTGGACGACCTATATCTCATCAACCATCCCGCCGGCTTGCAACACCCTTATCAGTGGTCTTTGGCGTGCTTTAGCCTGATTGCCCTGCCGCTGGCAAGTTTGTTCTCGCCGGCGGCGACGTTCAACCTGATGGTGTTGGGCTCTTTTGTGCTGTGTGGCCTGGCGACCTACCAACTGTGCCGGTACCTGACACACAATCACTGGGCGGCGATAGTAGGCGGGGCGATTTTCGCCTTCTCCTCCAATCGCCTGGGCCACGCGCTGGGAGGCTGGCTGCCCCAGATGACCGCCTATCTGTACCCGTGGTATGCACTGCTTCTGATCCGCACCCTGCGCCGTCCGACGTTGCGGCGCAGCATTGGCCTGGGGATCCTGGCGGGGATAGGCGCCCTCGTGTGGCCGATGCACATCCTCTACTTTATGCTGCCCCTGACGCTCGTCATCGTCGGGGCCGACCTGGTGCGCCGCCGACGCACCTTCTTCCAGGACCACCGTGTTCACTATCTGGGATTGGCCTTCGCCATCTCTCTGACCATCGCGCTGCCGTTCCTACTGCCGCTCATCCTGGGACGGTTGCAGGGAGGTTCGAGTTACCTTTCGACCTCGGGCATCGTGGGCCACTCCACCGACCTGTTAGCCTTCTTCACGCCATCTCCCTACCATCCGGTACTGGCTCCTCTGGGACTCGTGCCCGCGTTCGCCCGGCGCGTGCTCCCGAACCAGGAGGCGCTGCGGGCGTCACTGGCCTACCCCGGGCTGGTGGCCGTGCTGCTGGCGCTGTGGGGCGTGCTGCGAACCCGCCCGCGTTCCTTCGACGGGCCTGTCCTGAGCAAAGTCGAAGGGCTCAGGACATCGCCCTGGTCGTGGGCCGTGCTGGCGGCGGGCGCGGCCCTGCTCGCGCTGGGGCCGATCCTCGTCGTAGGCGGTAAGGCGGTCGAGTACGCGGTTGATGGCTACCAGTCCCACGTCCTTTTGCCCTACGCGCTCGTGCGCAAACTGCCCCTCCTCGACCTGGGCCGCACCCCCGGCCGCCTCAACGCCACGGGAATGCTCGGCCTGGGGGTGCTGGCCGCCTACGGGTTGGCCGACTTCCTGCCCCGTCTGGCCGCTTCCCGCTGGCGGGCCGGGTTGCTTGCCCTGGCCGTCGTCGCGCTCATCCTCTTCGAGTGTCTGCCGCTGTGGCCCTTTCCCGCCGGTGACGCCACTATCCCGCCGGTCATCCAATACATCGCCGGTCAGCCAGGGGACGGCGCGCTGCTGCACCTGCCGATGAGCCGCCGCCGGGTCAATAACCGCGCCCTCTACTTCCAGACCGCCACCGGCCGGCCCATCGTCGGCGGCGAGGTGCTCCGTATGCTGCCGGAAACCCTGCCCTGGTGGGAGACGATTGAGGGATTGGTCGTAGCCGACCCCGCGCCGGACGTGGTTCCGCGTCCAACTGTGGCCCAACGCCGGGCCTGGCTGCGCCACTTTGACGTGGACTGGGTGCTGCTGCATCGCCTGGAGGCGGCCGACGAGACCCGCTACCGGCCCTTTATCGAGGAACTGCTCGGGCCGGCAGTCGTGGAGGACGAGACCCTGATCGCCTTCCCGGTCCCCGAAGACACGTCTGCCCCGACGGAGCCCCGCCTCTACACCTTCAGCCGCCAGGGCTGGCATCCACCTGAGCGGGACGGGAATCTCTGGCGGCGCTGGATGTACAACGATGGCCAACTGTACGTCTACTCCACTCGCGAGGAGACGGGCAGCCTGCGTTTCACCGTGGACTCCCACCTGGAATTCCCCGTGTTGGAGGTCTACCTGGGGGAACAACTGTGGGACTCTTTCGTCGTCGGCGAGCGCACGACGTATACCACGTGCCCCTTCACCCTCACGCAGGGAATGAACGTCTTTCGCTTCCACGCGCCCGGCGGCTGCCCAGACGTGCTGGACGACCCGCGCTGCTGGAGCGACGCGCTGCTTGCGCCGCCTGCGGACGGCGGCCCACTCCCCTGTGACCCAGAGGCCGCGCCCACGACCTGCCGCACCTTTGTCTTCGATGACACGTCCTTCGTCCCGCAGGGCGACCTGCTTCCCGGCGCGGGGCTGGACATCAACCTGGGCAACCAGATGCGTCTGCGCGGTTGGGAACTGGATACGACGACGCTGCGCCCCGGCGAGACACTGACCGTGAGCCTGGTCTGGGAGGCGACGGCAGAACTGAGCGAGCAGTACGTCGTCTTTGTGCACCTGCTATCCCCGGACGGGACTCTGGCGGCGCAACACGACGCGCCGCCGGTGGGGCAATTGCTGCCTCCCTCCGCCTGGCCTCCGGGGGCCACTTTCGGCTATCCGGTGACACTCGAACTCCCCGCCGACCTGCCGGCCGGCGACTATCGCCTCCTGACCGGCGTCTACCTCTGGCCCAGCCTGGAGCGGCTGCCGGTGCTGACAGACGTGCCCGGCGCGGAGGTCAACGCTGTGGAGATCGGGAACGTGAGGGTTGCGCCGTGACGGGGAAGGCTCGCGACCGTTGGTTGGACCTCCTGGCACTGTTGGCCTACGCACTCCTGGCACTGGCCTACCTCTGGCCGCTGGTGCGTCGTTTCGGCACGGCCCTGGCCGGCGATGGTTTCGATATGTACGTCTTCCAATGGGCCAACTGGTGGAGCACCCGCGCGTTGAGTCTGGGCCAGTCGCCCTACCACACCACAATGCTCTTTTACCCCCAGACCGTCAGCCTCTACTTTCTCAGTTTCTCCTGGCTGAACACCTTTGTCTGGTGGCCGCTGCGTGCTGTCATCGGCAACGTGGCGGCCTACAACTTGACCGTCTGGTGGAGTTGGCCCCTGGCGGCGTGGGGGGCTTACAATCTAGCCCGCGAGGTGACCGGCAACTGGCGGGCGGCCTTTATCGCCGGCCTGGTCTATGCCTTCTACCCCTACCACTTTGCGCAGCGCAACCACCTCAACCTGCTCAGCGTGCAGTGGATCCCCTTCGCGTTGCTTTTTTTGATGCGGGCGGCGCGCCGTGGGCGGTTGTTGGACGGTCTCCTGGCCGGGATCTTTTTCGCTTGCGCCGGCCTGTCCGGCTGGCACCTGCTGACGCTGGGCGGGATGCTCGGCGGCCTGTGGCTCTTCTACGCCTGGCTGACAGAGCGGCACGAGTGGACGGGGAAAAGTTGGCGGGCATTGCTGGTACTGGTGGTCACTGTGGGCTTGCTCACCGGCCCGTTCCTCGCGCCCCTGGCCTGGGAACAGTTCGTGAACCCGGCGGGACAGGATCCCTACTTGGGCAAAGAGGGAGAGACGCAGACCGACCTGGTCGCCTACGTGCTCCCCAATCTCTACCACCCGCTGTGGGGCCACCTGGCCGCGCCGGTGCATCAACGCTTTCTGCGCAACAAAGATCACGCCGTCGCCCTGGGCTATGTGCCTCTCCTTCTGGTCGGCTACGGGCTGCTGCGGCTATTTCGCGCCTTCCGCGCACAAACCCGGTTCTGGTTCGTGGCCCTGTTTATGTTCTGGGTACTGGCCCTGGGGCCGTTCCCGCGCGTCAACGGCGTGGCCTACCCTCAGATTCCGCTGCCCTACCGGTTGGTCGGGTGGAGCCTGCCCGTGCGCTCGCTGCGCAACCCTGAGCGGTTCAACATCCTGGTGGGATTCTGCCTGGCGCTGGTGGTGGGCGTGGTCGTGCGCGATCTCTTGCGCCGTCTCCCCTCGCGCCGGGCAGGTCTCGTCGCCGTCATTCTGAGCGGGCTGGTGCTGCTGGAATACTGGGCCTGGCCCTTTCCCACCACTCGCCCCGACGTCCCCGATTTTTACTACCAACTGGCCGCCGAATCTGGCAACTCTGCCATCGTGGACTTGCCCATCACCAACGATCTATCCAAACTCTACATGTACTACCAGACAGTGCACGAGCGCCCGACGGTGACCGGGCACGTGTCGCGCCCGCCGGAGGGAGCGTATGCTTTCATCGAAACGCACCCGCTGTTGGCGTCCTTGCAAGAGAACAGACGGCCCGTGCCCGGCACCCACCTCTCCGCAGACGCGGGGTGGCTGGCAGACGCGGGCGTGCGGTACGTGGTCGTGCATCACCACCGAATGGGCGACGAGGAATGGGAAGCGTGGCAATCTTATGCGGACGTCGCGCCGGCCTTTGTGGGCGACGGCATGATCGTCTATTGCACGGAGGATGTCCGGTGAGTGATTCCTTGAATCAAAACTTGCGAGTCTGGCAAAGTCAGGTAAAATAGCGCGGTTGGCGGCCTGGGCCGCGAGCCAAAAATATCCCAATCTGGAGGTACTATGCTACATCGTTTGGCACTCTCATCGAAGAAACTCGGCGCTTTACTTTTGACCTTTTGTGTCGTGAGCGTCTCCCTGGCGACGTCCAGCGGGGCCGCCTACCAGGAGCGACCGGCGGCGCCAGCCGAGACAATCATCAACTCGAACATCACGACCGATACGACCTGGACATTGGCTAACAGCCCTTACCGCATTACTAACAACATTGACATTGAAGCCGGAGTCGCACTAACTATTGAGCCAGGTGTGCAGGTGTGGATTGGTGAAAAGTTCTACGTCCACGTGCGTGAAGGCGCGTCAATCACTGCCAAGGGCACCCCGGCCCAACACATTACCATTGACCGTTACATTGACCCGGTCACACATCTGGGTCCCCGTTGGAAAAAGATCTGGTTCCACGAGAATACGACTTCTTACTTTCGTTACGTTGATTTCGCCTACGGTGGGTCGGCAGCCAGTAGCGATGATTGTATACTTCATCTTGATGGAGCAGGTACTCACGTGTTCAATAACTGCACCATCCAGGCCAGCAAGCAGCAAGGCATCGTCGCAACAGGCGCTTCACTCAACTTGACGATTGCTGGCACACTCTTTCAGAACAACGGGCGTTATCCCATCATTGCCGACAACGGCGCTAACCTGGCCGTCACAGGCAGCACGATCAACGCGGGAAATAACCTCGGCTTATGGCTGCGCCCAGGCTCTGTCCCGGCCACGATCACCATTGCCGACTCTAACCTCTTGTCCAGTGGTGGCTTTTCTGCCGTCGCGAATGGAATGTCTACAGCACATTGCATCAACGCCCAGAACAACTGGTGGGGCGCGACGAATGGGCCCTACGATTCGTCATCCACATCCGACGCCTGTGGTTTGGGGAGTCACCTGGGCAGTGGCTCCTGGGCGACCAACGGCGTGGACTATCGCAACTGGCGCACCACCGAAGCATCCCTCGCCGACATCACCACGTCGCCCAACGCTGCGCTCACTGTCACGCCTGACCCCACCGTTCCGCAGCCGCCGGGGACAGAGTACACCTTCGACGCTTCGGGCAGCACCGACGTCGAAGACTACACATCGTCCCTGGAAGTCTGCTGGGACTGGGACAACGACGGTACGTGCGATACTGCCTACTCGACGACCAAGACGGCCACGCACGTCTTTGCAACTGGTTCCACCGATCAAACCGTCCGCCTGGTCGTGCGCGACACCGATGGCCTCACCTCTGAGGCAACCCAGGACGTGGTACTCAACTCGCCGCCTACTGCCACCTTCACCGTCAACCCCGACACGCCCCAACTCGAGGACACTGTCCTCAACTTTGACGCCTCCGGCAGTAGCGACGCAGAGGATGCAACCGCCTCACTCGAGGTCTGTTGGGATTGGGACAACAGTGGAAACTGTGACACCGCCTGGACGACGACCAAGACCGCTGCCCACAGTTTTGTCTACGCCGACGGTGCGGAGCAAACCGTGCGCATGGTCGTGCGCGACACCGGCAGCCTCACCGATGAAGTGACCAGGACCATCCACGTCCTGCCAAACCTGCCGCCCACGGCTCGTTTCACTTTCACCCAGACAACCTGGAGCCACGTCAACTTTGACGCCTCCGCCAGCACTGACGACTATGATGACCCAGCGGAACTCGAGGTGGCCTGGGATCACGAGGGAGACGGGGAACTGGACACCGGTCACTCGGTCGTCAAGACCACCAGCCACACCTACCCCCACCTGGGCCGCTACTGGCCGACGCTCTACGTCAGAGACACGACCGACCGGGTCGGCACATTGAGCCAACCGCTGAACATTATCCCGCCGACGGCGACCACGACCATCACCGGCAGCGGCGGCACGCTGGACTCTGTTGATGGGACAGTTCAGGTGGCACTGTATACTGACACTGTTCAGGGAGATGTCATCAGCAACGGGCTGGTCATCACCCACACCCCCTGGCTGACCCTGCCTCACAGCGACCTGGAAGGCATCTTTACTTACCAGGGATTCAACCTGAGCGCTCGATCTCTCCTCACCGATAGCCAACCGATCAACGAGATCAGCGGTACCTACACCATCACCATCTCTTACGACTATGACTATTTTGCTGACGTGCTCCACCTGCCTTTCAAGGACCAATTCGAACTGTACCGCTGGTCAGACACCGAGGCTCTCTGGACACCTGTTACCTTTACGCCTGAAGCGGCCAACGACCGGCTAGTGGCAACGACGAGTTTCTTTGGTGATTTCGCCCTGGTGATGGACGTGTGCCGTATCTACATGCCACTGGTTGTCAGAGAATACTAACGTTCCCGTGGACCGATCACTTTCGGGCGCCAGGAACCCTTGATCGGTACCTGGCGCCCTTCATTTCCAATCTACCAACCTCCCAATCTACCAATTTCCCAATCTACCAACCCGCAATGTGTGAACGACTGGAACACCATCGGCTTTTCCTGCTCGTCCTGGCAGGCTACCTGAGCCTGGGCCTCGCCTACAGCCTGGTCAATCCCCTCTTCGAGAGCCCGGACGAGGCGCTGAACTATGCCAATATTCGCTTTATGGCCGAGGAGCGACGGCTGCCGGTGTTGGAGCCCGGCGAGCCGACCAAGGCCCACCATCCTCCCCTCTACTATGCGCTGGGGGCAATCTGTACCTCCTGGGTGCCCAACGACCACTTTGAAGCGGCAGTCGCGCGGGTCAACCCCTTCTGGGCCTACCGGCTGTGGGAGCCGGGGGTGGACAACAAGAGCCTCTACTTGCACGATCCCCACCTGGAGGGCTTCCCCTACCGGGACGTGGCGTTGGGAGTCCACCTGGTGCGCTTTCTATCGCTATTGATGGGAGCCGGGACGGTCATCTGCGTCTACGGAACGGCGCGAGAGTTGGTAGGCGACCGCAAGGGCGACCGCAAGGGCGACCGCAAGGACGACCGCAAGGACGACCGCAAGG
>CAYQTW010000003.1:0-20000 GCA_964420485.1 uncultured Anaerolineales bacterium | reverse complement strand
CGCAAGGACGACCGCAAGGACGACCGCAAGGGCGACCGCAAGGACGACCGCAAGGGCGACCGCAAGGGTCGCCCCTACGTGGCGCTGGGGGCAGCGGCATTGGTGGCTTTCAACCCCATGTTTCTCTTCATCACTGCCTCGGTCCACGACGACGCGCTGGCGAACCTGGTGGCGGCGGCGACGCTGTATGCGACTGCCCGACTCCTGGTGCGCGGCCCGACGGTGCGGCGAGCGGTGGCATTGGGACTGCTGGTGGGGCTGGGTTTCCTGACCAAGTTGACCTGTCTCCTGGTGATGCCCACGGTGGTGCTGGCGCTCCTGTGGCAACCTTGGGCTGATCGAAGCCGCGCCGGGTGGCGGGAGGCGGGCCGGATAGTCGCAATTGTCCTGGGGCTGGCGCTTCTCGTCGGCGGATGGTGGTTTGTGCGCAACCAGATCGTCTACGGCGAGCCGACGAGCATGGCGCGTCAGTCGGAGGCCTGGGGAGTGCGGGAAAACGCCCCTGACTTTTTGGCGGCGGTGCGCGAACTGGGCTTCCTGCACGACTCTCTCTGGGGAGTCTTTGGCTACGGGCAGATACCGATGCCCTCCTGGGTCTACAATCTGGCCCGGCTGATGGGCCTGGTGGCAGTAGGAGGACTGGCCCTCTTCTGGGCCCGCCACCGCTCCGAAACCGGGTTTTTTCCTGAAAACCTGGTTTCTGTCCTGCTGATCCTGACCAGCGCCCCGCTGGTAGCCTTTGCGGCTAACTTTGCTCGCATGACCGTTAGCGACACTGCCGACTTTGGCCGCTATCTCTTCGTGACGCTGGCGATTCTGTCTCCCCTCTATGTGCTGGGGTTGAGCGAATGGGTCCCCGCCCGCCGGCGCGATTGGCTGACCGTCGCCCTCTCCACCGGGATGCTGGCGCTGGCGGTCTACGGGCTGGTGGGCGTGTTACTCCCAGCCTACGCGCCCCCGCCCCGTTACGCCTCGTCCGACGAGGTCGCCCCCCAGCACCCGGTTGACGTGACCGTTCGGCTGAGCGCTCACGGCGAAGCCTACCCCGGCCTGACCCGCCTCCTGGGATACGACGTCGCACCCGACCCACTCTACCCTGGCGACGTGCTGGAGGTGACGCTCTACTGGCAAGTGCTCGGAGAGACAGAGATGGACTATGTCTCCTTCGTGCAAGTCTTTGGGCGAGAGAGCAAGATCGGGGAGCGGGACACCCACCCCGGTCTGGGGCGTTACCCCACCAGCCGTTGGCAGGCCGGCGAGGTCATCGCCGACACGGTCCTGGTGCCACTGGCGGCGGACGCCCCGGCCCCGGCTGCGCTGCGGCTGGATCTGGGGTTCTACCCGCCGGGCGGGCCCCGGCTGACCACCGCCAATGGACGGGACACAATCAGCGTGGGGCCGCTCCGGCTGGCGGCGCGGGAGACGGTGACGCCCATAGGCACACCTGTGGACTACCATCTGGGGGAAGGGGTACGGCTGGTGGCCTGGGATCCCGAGTGGGACGGCCTGGTCCGGCCCGGGGAGACGCTGCGCTTCACTCTCTACTGGGCATGTGATGCGCCCCCCGGCCAGTCGCTCAGCGTCTTCGTCCACCTGGTGGAGACCGGCCCCAACGAGGGCCCGCCGCTGGCCCAGGGGGATGGGCCACCGTTGGGCGGCGACTACCCCACCGACCTGTGGGCTGCTGGAGAGGTGATCGCCGACGGGCGGGTGGTGCTCCTCCCAGACGACCTTCCACCGGGCCGCTATGCCCTGCTGGTAGGACTCTACAGCCTCCAGACGGGGGAGCGGTTGCCGGCCTTCGACGGGCAGGGAACACGGCTTCCTGCCGACGCGGTCCCGCTGGGGGTGGTGGAGGTGGGCAGGTGAATTATTCGATGGATTGGCTGCGCAAACACCATCGTGACCTGGCGGTGTTGGGCGTCTACTGCGTTCTGACGCTGGCGATGACCTGGCCGCTGATCACGCGGATGTCCACGCACCTGGCGGGCGACGACGTGGACGTGTGGATCAATCCCTGGGCCACATGGTGGACGCGCCAGGCGTTGAACAAGGGGCTGAATCTCTACTACACCGATTACCTGTTCTACCCGCAGGGTGTCAGTCTGGTTTTCCACTCGTTTAGCCACGTCAACACGGCGCTGGCGTTGGCGCTCGAACCGCTGGTCGGCGTGATTGCCGCGCAAAACGTGACCACGTTGCTGGCGTATGCGCTGAGCGGCTTTTCGATGTATCTGCTGGTCAAGGAACTGTTCCAAAACCGCGCCGCGTCCTTTGTGGCCGGCGTCGTGTTCGCGTTCTCACCCTACCACGTTGACCAGGCCCTGCACCCGGTGATCATTAGCACGCAGTGGATGCCCTTGTTTCTGCTGTTCTTTATTCGCGTGTTAAAAGGCGGAGGCGTCAAGGACGCGATTGCAGCCGTCGCTTTTTTGCTGTTGACCGCGTTGACCAGTTGGCACCTGTTTCTGTTCACAGTGATTTTGGCCAGCGTCTATGGGAGCGGCAAAGCAGTCATTGCCTGGCGGAATCGAAACCGCTTCGTCACTCGTTCGCTGATCGTCTTTGCAGTATTGGCAACTGTCGCTCTGCTCCCGCTGATGTGGCCGATGCTGCGCGAGTGGTTCGGGAGTCCTTCGTCGTATGGAGCGGCGCCTGTTGGAGAGAAGCGGAGCCAATCTCTCGACTTGTTAGCCTTCTTTGTGCCCACCTGTCGCCATCCGTTCTGGGGACACTTGACAAACAGCATACAGTTGCGCACGCTGGCGCGGGAGAGATCGGTGTTTCTGGGCTTTTGTGCCATCGCGGTTGCCGTGTATGGCCTCGTCCGGCGGGCACGCCCGGTGATGCTTTGGATTCTCACCGGTCTCGTGTTCTGGGGACTCTCGCTGGGGGCATATCCGCGTCTTTGGGGAACGCGGTTGATAATGTTGCCCTGGAGCATCCCGCTGACACAGTTGTTTCGAGCCTCGCATCGTTTTCACATCGTGACCACGCTGGCCTTTGCCGTGCTGGTTGGGTGGGGATGGAAAGTCGCCTGGGAAACGTGGTCGAAAAAATGGGGCCGGCCGTGTTTGTCTATTGCCACAGTCCTGGTGTCGGCCCTGATTCTGTTCGAGTATTTGTCGGTACCGATCTCGACCTTGTCGGTTCAGATTTCGCCGTTTGTAGAAGGAATGGGCGCGGACTCGGGTGATTATGCGGTGATTGATTTGCCCCTGGGCCGCAAATTTGGCCGCTACTATATGTTTCAACAGACGTTCCACGGAAAGCGGCTGGTCGAAGGCGTGGTATCCCGCACCCCCACTGAAGCGTACACATTCATTCGCGGAGATGCTCTGTGGGCCGAGTTGCTGGAGAACGACGACATTGACGTTACGTTACGGGACGTTTCTCGGCACCTCGCCTACCTGTCGGAAAACAACGTCCGCTACGTGATCGTTCACCGCGACTTTTTGCCCAAAGAGCAACTGGCGCGTTGGCGCGATTATTTCACCATCGCCCCACTGTACGAGGATGACTCGATTGTCGTCTATTCCACCCGCCCCGAGATCGGCCGCGACTTGAAGTTGGCTTACGATCTGGGAGCCGGAGTGGGATTGATTCGGGCGTCGGTGGCGCCGGTCGAGATCACGCAGGGCGGTGGCCTGTTCATCAATCTGCGTTGGGGCAGCAGCGCAGCGCCTGGTCGTGACCTCAGCGTGTGCCTGGCGCTGGTGAACGAGGCCGGCGAGACGTCCCAGGAGACGTGCTGGGATCCGGTGGACGGCTGGCCTACGTCAGAATGGCCCGCCGGCGCGGTGGGCCTCGGGGAGTATGTGCTCCAGGTTGACCCGCACCTGCCTGGCGGCGAATATACGTTGGCAGCCAGGCTGATCGAGACCGAGGCGAGGCAAGGCGTGGGGAAGGCCGTGACGTTGGAGACGATAACAGTCGAGGGGTTGCCCCGTGTGTTCGACGCTCCGACCCCGCAGCACGCGACGTCGGAGACGTTTGGGCAGGATTTACGTCTCCTGGGTTACGACGTTGCCCAGGACGCTGAGGCCTTGCGCCTGACGTTACACTGGCGGGCCGAGCGCCGGATGTCTCACTACTACAAGTTCTTTGTGCATCTGTTTGTTCCCGACACGTTGGAACTCGTGGCCCAGGCCGACGTTGTGCCACGCGACTGGACCTATCCTACGACCTGGTGGGAGGCCGGCGAGGTGGTGTCCGACGAGATCATTCTTCCGCTAGAGGGAGTGCCCGGCGGATGGTATGATCTGGCGGTGGGAGTGTACACCCCCGACGAGGGACGGCTTCTCACCGGCGACGGCGCGGATCGCTTCATACTCGGCGAGGAGGTAGTTGTGCCGTGAGTCTTGAGCCAGAGAAACCGGCGACGCGCAGAGCCTCGTTTGCCCATCGCGCTTATGCCGCGTTGCTATTTATCTTTGCGTTTTTGCCTCGGGCGCTCTATCCGGTCTCCCGCCCGCTGCACTGGTATAGTTGGTCGTTGCACTTTATATCGGCGGTGTTGCGCGGCGACTGGCCCGCGACCTACATGAAGGAACATCCGGGCGTCTTTCCAATGTGGCTGGCGGGCGTCGGGCTGGCGATTCAGCGCGTGGCACGCGGACAGAGCCTCGTTGGTTTGGAGCCCAAGAAGGTGCTCCAGGCAGCGGTGACGCCGCAGGAAATCGCGGCCGCAGTCGCGCCGCTGGCGCTGGTCATCGCGCTAGAGATCGTGTTAGTCTATTTCCTGCTCCGGCGCTTGACGCGCAACCAGGCAGTGGCAGTGATAGGCTCGGCCTGGCTGGCGCTGGATCCGTTTCACATCGCCAACTCGAAAACCTTGTTGCTGGACGCCATGCTCAGCACGACAATGTTCGTCTCGGCGCTGTTCGGGCTGTGTTACGCCCTTCGTGGTCGAGGGTGGCGCGACCTGATCCTCTCCGGGGTGTTCGGTGGGTTGGCCGTACTCACCAAGATGCCTGGGGTACAACTGGCTCTGTGGATCGGTCTGGTTCTGCTCGCCGGCTGGTGGATGGAACGCCGGTCAGCACCATTCGTACATTCGCCATTCTTCTCCTCCGTCGCGTTACCAACTCTGGTCTGGAGCGTGGTAGCCGCCCTCGTCTTTGTTGCACTGTGGCCTTCGATGTGGGTGCGGCCGCGCCTGACGCTAGAGGCCATGTTCCACGCGGCGAGCAACTATGCCGGGGTACCCCACAATCATCCGAATTACTTCCTGGGACAGATCGTCACCACGGATCAGGGGCCGTGGTTCTACCCGGTGACCTGCCTGGTCAAATCCACATTTCTCACATTGCCTTTCCTGGGAATCGCGCTGGTGTTATTGCCGCTGGCCTGGCGCGAGCGACGCAAGCAGGCAGTTGTGGTGCTCGCGTTGGTGTGTTACGCCCTGCTGTACACTGTCCAGATGACGCTGGGCGCGAAAAAGGGCATCCGCTACATCCTGCCCGTGTTCCCGGTGATAGACGTCGTGGCGGCTTTTGGGATCGTGTGGTGGTCGGAGCGGCTACGACAGTTCCAGGCTCGGTGGCTGGCCACGGCTGTAGTGGTGGGCGCGGTGCTGGGACAGGCGTTGGTCTCCTTGCCGCATCATCCCTACTACGACGTGCGCGACAACTTGCTGATCGGCGGTTATCGCGCCGGCCGCCGGTTGATTGCCCCGATGGAGCAGGGGGAAGGGTTGGACCTGGCGGCTCGCTACCTCAATGGCCTGCCCAGAGCGTCCGAATTGCGCGTTGGGGCCCAGATAGCGGAGGCGTTCCAGCGACACTTTGATGGAGAAACGGTCGAGTTTACGGATCCCTCGGCGGATTACCTGGTCTTTGCTCAGAACACTGTCACGCGCCAGTCCGGGATCGAGGAATGGCAGGCGCTTTGGGACACTCACAAATTCACCGCCCCCGACCATCAGGTTGACTATGGTGGTTTCCCCTACGTGTGGGTGTACCAGACTGCTGCGGCCCGTCCTCTGATGATCGCAGACATTGGAAATCCCGCCGAAGCAAACCTGGGGGGCGTGGTAGACTATCTGGGATACGACATCTTTTCGGCGCACGACATTTCACCCGGCGGGGTGATCGAGTTGCGACTAATCTGGCGGGCACGCGAGAACATCCTGGCGAACTATAGTGTCTTTGTCCACTTACTAGATCGCCACGGCCAATTGGTCGTCCAACAGGACAATTGGCCCGTGCGCGGGACTCGCCCTACCGTCACCTGGACGCCAGGAGAGGTCATTGCCGACTTTTACTCGCTGCCGGTTCCGCTCCAGGCCGCCCCAGGTCAATACACGGTCTATGCTGGCTTGTACGACGCTAACACGGGGGAACGGTTGCCGGTCACGATGGGTGGTAAAGAACAGGCCGACGGACGACTGACGGTATGCACGGTGACCGTACAGCCACTGGTACCGGCCTGGGTGTATCTGTTCGATTTCGTGTGGCTGGGTACGCTGTTGGCAGGGCTTTTACTGCCCAGAGTTGGGAAACGAGATTCGGAGGTAGAGGCAGGTGCATAGATTCTGGCGCGGAAGTGGCAGACACCTGGCCGTACTGGGATTTTTCGTGGCGCTGACTCTGGTCATCGCCTATCCGCTGCCGCTGCGTTTGAGCCAGGTTCTGGCCGGGGCGGACATTGACGACTATATCAACCCCTGGGTGGATTGGTGGACCCATCACGTGCTCACCACGCCGGGCGAGTCGCTGTACTATACGGATTATTTGTTCTATCCCGACGGCGTCAGTCTGGTCTTTCACTCATTCAGCCACGTCAACACCGCCATTTCCCTGGCCTTGCAACCCTGGATCGGTCAGCCCGCGGCCTACAACGTGACCATTCTGCTGTCCTACCTCCTGTCGGCTTTTGGCATGTACCTGCTGATCGAGTATCTGACAAAATCAACGGTAGCCGGGATCGTGTCGGGCATTGTGTTCGCCTTTAACCCATATCATATATTCGAGAGCATCCATCCGGTGTTGGTGTCCACCCAATGGATGCCATTCTCGTTGCTATTTCTTGTCCGCTGGCTGCGCGAGCGCAAGAGGTGGCACTTGGGTCTGTCCGCCCTGTTCTTCCTCCTGAACGGACTGACGAGTTGGCACTTGATGACCTTTTATTCTTTGTGGCTCGTGGTGTTTGCGATATACTACCTGGCTTTTGAGCATCGTTCCTCGTTTTGGAAAAAAGTAAGCGGACTGGTGGCATTTGCCCTGGTAGCCGGGCTTTTTGTATTACCCTTCCTCGTGCCATTGATCCGCGAGCAACTGACCGTCTCACGATCGTATATGCAAGTAGACCTGGACGACGGGCGGCCCATGGATCTGTACAACCTGGTACTCCCACCGTGGATCGAGCCGATCAAGTGTAGCGGCTATCTGGGCCTGATGGCGGTGCTACTGGCAGGTATCGGCGTGTGGAAGGGCGGGCGGGAAGCGCGGATGTGGTGCGGTGGCGCCGTGATATTTCTCCTGATCGCCATCGGGCCGCACCCGGCGATTCACGGGGAGACAATCGAAACGATCACCTTGCCCTGGTCATCGCTGTTCATCCCGCTCTTGCGCCATCCGCTGCGCTTTCAGTTGCTCGTCACGTTTGGTCTGGCGGGGGCGGCCGGGTATGGCTGGGTTGTCGTCCAAAACTGGATGCCGCAGTCGCGGTGGCGTGTGCTGTGGGCCACGGGCGTTATACTGTTGCTCGTTCTGGACTATAGCCATTGGCCATTCCCCACGGTTCCGCCTGCGGTCTCGCAGTTTTACGAGCAACTGGCGCTAGAGCCGGGCGATTTTGCCATCGCCCCGCTCCCCTCGACCCGCCAGACGGCCAAGTATTACATGTACTACCAGACCATCCACGGCAAAAAGATCATTGGCGGGCACGTCTCGCGCACGCCGCGCGAGGCGACCCGGTTCATGAAAGAGCACGAACTGATGTGGTCACTCTGCACGCTGCGAATCGTTGATTTGAACATCACAGACATCTCGCGCCAGTTCGACCGACTGGCGGACGTGGACATCCGCTACCTGGTGCTGCACAAAGACCTCGTGACACCTGATCAGATTGAACAATGGAAAATTGCTCTGCCCCTGACTCCGGCGTATGAGGACGAGTACCTCGTGGCTTACCACACCGACCTGGAGATGGGGCGTGATTACTCGTTCGCGTATGCGCTCACGCCCGCCCTGGGACTCCTACGGGCCAGCGTGAGCCCGGCCGGCGAGGTGCTCCAAGGGACGTTTATGGGCCTCGAGGTCTACTGGGCCGCAGTGGAGCCGCCCGGACGCGACCTGGCGGTTCGGGTCGAGTTCGTGGATCGGGCGGGGAATGTGGCCCAGGCCGAGCGGATGGCGCTTTACCCGGATTGGCCGAGTTCTCAGTGGCCGCCGGATACCATCGTGGTCGGGCGCTACCGCCTGCGCGTGGATGCACATCTTTCTCCCGGCGAGTATGACGTGCGGGTTGGCGCGGAAGACCTGTTGACGGGCGAGCCGGCCGGCGATTCCGTCACCGTGGCGACACTGGAGGTAGATCCGGTGGCACGAACGTACGAACAACCCACGCCCGAGTTCAGCGCCGAGGGATGTTTTGGTGAGCGCCTGTGTGTGCTGGGGTACGACGTTGGCCGCCACGAATTTGTACTCTACTGGCAGGCCACCCGCCTGATGGAGCAGGACTATGCCATATCCACCCGTCTGGTGGACCCCGCGAGCGGCGCGGTGGTATGGCAAAACGACGCGGCGCCGCGCGACTGGAGTTACCCGACGACCTGGTGGGACGTGGGGGAGGTGGTCAGCGACACCGTGGCGTGTGACTTGAGCGGCGTGCCGGCCGGGCGATACCAATTGGCGGTCGTGGTGTACGAGCCCCTGTCGGGGGAGACGCTGACTGTATCGAGCGCCGGCCAACCGGCGGGCCAGGTCTTGCTGTTGGGCAAAGTGGACGTGCCATGATTGAGGTTAAGGTTAAGAGGGAATAACGTATGGAGAACAGACGATGAGAATATTTCAATGTACCTGGGTGCTACTGTTGATCGTGGCGGTTGCGCTGGCCGGGTGCGGCACGCGGGAAAGCGCGACGCTGGTGAACGCGACGCCGGTGGATGCAAGTACCACTCCGCAGCCAACGTTGCCACCGCCACAGGCCGGCAAGACCGTCGTCGCTGATGGCCGGCTAGCCTCTCACTACCCCAGCCTTCCACTGGCCTTCAGCGGCGGGGTGAGTGGGCAGGTGCTGACGATCACCGTCAAGGCTGGCGACACGGTCCAGGCCGGAGACCTGCTAGCGCTGCTCGACGACGCCGACTTGCAGCAGGCCGTGGACGACGCGCAACTCGCTCTCGACCGCGCCATCGCCGACCGCGAACAGGCACTCGAACAGTGGGAGCGGGACGTGGCCGATGCCGAGAAGGCCCTCACGGATGCAGAGCGCGCTCTCACGACGACCCGTCTGCAATACTCGGGCACCAGCGTGGAAGAGGCCCGCACCAGCCTAGAACGGGCACGGCAGGCGGAGGCCGACGCCAAATCACACTATGAGGACATGCTTGAGTGGTTCTTTGGCAGCGACGAGGCTTATGACGCCTGGCAACGCGCCATCCGAGACCGGGAGTTGGCCGAGATGCGGCTGACCGATGCTGAGGATGCCCGTGGCGCTGACTATCTGGAACTGGAGGCCCGCGAAGCAGACGTGGCCCAATCTGAACAATCGTTGGCCGCGCTGAAGGAAGGAATTGCACCAACCTACGAGCGGGCGGTCGAGGACGCGGAGAGCCAATTGTCCGAGGCGCAGGAGGCGTTAAAGCATGCCCGTCTCACCGCACCGTGGGCGGCCATCGTACTCTCGGTGGATGTGGCGCCGGGGGCAACCGCCGGCACGAGCACGCCGGTCGTCACACTGCTCAACGTGGAGGAGGGGCTGCATTTTGTCACGCAGAATCTGAGCGAGCAGCACATCGCCGACGTCTATCCCGGCCAGCCGGCGGTCGTCACGCTGCGCACATTCGCCGAGACTCCGCTGGAAGGAACGATTGAGGCAGTCGTGCCCCAGGTTGAGGAGGCAGTAGCGACGGACGCGCGCTTTACCGTCCACGTGCGTCTGGCCCCCACCGACCTACGGCTTCTCCCGGGGCTCACGGGCCGCGTGGAGATTCTGACAGGAGAGTGAGCCAAAAACCTGGCTTCTTTCCCACTATTCGAGAAAGTCGCGTAATTTGCGGCTGCGGCCGGGGTGGCGCAACTTGCGCAGCGCCTTGGATTCGATCTGCCGCACGCGCTCGCGTGTCACACCAAACTTTTGCCCGACTTCTTCCAGAGTATGGTCTTCCCCATCCTTCAGCCCAAAGCGCATTTCCAGCACCTCGCGCTCCCGGTCGCTGAGCGAATCAAGGATGGAACACAATTGTTCCTTGAGTAATTGATTGGAGGTTGCGTCAGCCGGGCCCAGAACAGTCTCGTCCTCGATAAAGTCACCCAGCATGCCACTATCATCCGATCCCACCGGCATTTCTAGTGACATTGGTTCCTGTGAGATGCGCATGACGCGCCGCACTTTGACCGCGGTGCGGTGCAACCGGTGCTCCAACTCGGGCGACAGTGATTCCCCCGCGGCCTGTGCGGATAGGATAGCCTCGATCTCCTCCGAGTCCAGCAGGTTCGATTCCAACGCCAGTTCCTCCATTGTCGGCTCGCGTCCCAGTTCTTGCATCATCTGTCGCTGGAGGCGGGCTAACTGGTTGATCGTCTCCACCATGTGTACAGGGATGCGGATGGTGCGACCCTGGTCTGCGGTGGCCCGGCTGATCGCTTGCCGGATCCACCAGGTGGCGTAGGTCGAAAACTTGAATCCCCTGGTATGGTCGAATTTCTGGATCGCCCGGAGCAACCCGATGTTTCCCTCTTGGATCAAGTCGAGAAATGAGATACCACGTCCCAGGTAGTGCTTGGCGACGTTGACCACCAGTCGCAGGTTAGCCTGGGTCAAGAGTTGCTGGGCCTCCGCCGCGCGGTCTTCCAGGCCAGCCCACGTCGCCGCGATTTCCTGCTCGTCCGGCATCACGCGCTTGATCTTGCGCAACGCGGGAAATTTCTGTCGCTTGTGCCACTCTGCGCGGATCAGGTCCAACGTAGAATCAGGCAGCAGGTAGAGCAGGATCAGGGTGTCAAAGAGATGGCTGGCGAGTGTTTTCCTGATCTCGTTCTCTGATTCCGGTGCTTCTGACCAGCCTACCTGTTCCAGGGAGCCGTAAAGAGACGAGGGGATTGTGGGCATCAGCGCGCGACGGAGTGCTCTGGCTTCGCCCGCCAGCGCGGCCAGGTCAGGCACAGGTAGGTTCAGTCGCCTACAACCTTTGAACACAACCGACCATGCCTTGTTGAGCAAATTCAGCAGAGCAGACAGGGTCTCCTGCCCCGTTGGTGGCCCACCGCGTTGCTGGCTCAAGCGGGCCTGTAGGTCTTGTAGATAGGCGACTGCCTCTCGCTGGGTAGAGAGCCATACCTCCTGATGTGGTTTCAAGAGCGGCACCCGCCCGATCTCGCGCAGGTACATGCGCACCGGATCATCCGTGATCTCGATTGGAATCTCGTCCGTGGTATCTAGTTCTTTGATCCCTGCCAATTCATCGAGAGAAGGGAGTTCTGCTTCACCACCTGTTTTTAGCAGGACCGAGTTGGCGTTGGACAGCACCGGCAGGGCGCCATCCAAAGCACCAGGGATGCCACTCGGCGCTCGCCCGGATGGATGGTCTATTGTTCCCACAGATGTGGATGTGTGTTCTTTTTCCCCACTCATCGGCATCTTGGTCCCACAAGTACGCACATAATCAATGTCATCAAGGATTGTAAAGACCTGCCAGGTTTCCGCCAGAGCTTTTGTGAGCCAGATTCGACACGATTAACAGTGTATTTCCGTTCGAAAGTGCCTCATAAAACCTGGCAGGTCTGGTTCTCCTTTCTTAACTTGATGACATTGCGCATATAATTGAATGGTGTCCTTATCCCCGGCCCACCAAACTCCACCGCTGTGCCAGCGCCTGTTGCGTGCGCAAAAGTGTCTCTTTGTACATTTGCAGTGCCCCGACGTACTGCTCTGCCCGTATGTCCCCCGCTTCTTGAGCCTCGGTGGTCAGGAAACTCAATTTTTGCCCCAACTGTCTGAGATTGCGCTCCCGCAGGCGTAGTAGTGTGAGTACGACGTCGCGCACCAGTTGCTCGTCAGCCAGTGTAACTTGGGCGGGTGTGAGCAGTGCCTCCAGCCGCGCGTGCAGATCTATGGGCAGTTGTGCCCGCAGCGCCTCGAGGGGAGCGGGATGCTCAGCCGCCAAGAGTGCTTCCCACGCCTCAAAAATCACCCGGCAGCCCACGTCATTAAAGTCCTGCTCCTGCAGAGGTTTCAGTTGATTGCCCTCGAGCGCCGCATTGATTTGCGCGAGGAGGCTGGGCCGCTGCAAGAGCGCCGCCAGGCAGTAGCCCTCCAGGTCGGCCTCCACGACTCTTTGGGGCGCTTTCTCTGGAGCGCGGGTCGCGCCAGGCCGGCCTCGCGCGGTCTGGCGCCCAGCACTGCGCAGGCGGGACTGTACAGCGCGGGCATCCACTCGCAGTGCTCTGGCTATCTTTTGGACGTAATCCTCCCGCTCAACCGGGTTCGCCACCGCCCGCAGGATCGGCAGCAGCGTGTCCACCACCTGGGCTTTGGCTTTGGCGTCGTCCAGGTCGAGTCCCTCCAGCAGAATTTGGAGGTAAAAGTCCACTACGGGCACTGCTTCTTTGACCAGCGTGGCCCAACGCTGCGGATCTTGACGGATCAGGTCGTCCGGGTCCTGATCGCCAGGGAGCCGGAGGACACGGATCTCTGCCCCCAGCCGGGCCTCGTATCCCACCAGCCCGCGCGGGTCAAAGACGGGTTCCCATTCCTGATCCAACGCCTCACGCGCCACTTGGACACCGCGCAGCGTCGCCCGCACGCCGGCCGTATCGGGGTCGAGCGCGAGCACGAGCCGTTTGGTGTAACGCTCAAGTTGCTTGAGTTGCGCCTCGGTCAGCGCCGTGCCCATCTGCGCCACCACGTTGGCGAACCCGGCCTGATGGGCCTGCATCACGTCCATGTAGCCCTCGACAATGACGGCCCGGTCCTCACTGCGGATAGCCTTCCGCGCCAGGTCGAGCCCGAAGAGGGTGTGACTCTTGTTGAAGAGTGATGTCTGGGGGGAGTTGATGTACTTGGGCACTCCCTCTGGATCAAGCGTCCTGGCGCCAAAGCCGGTCACGCGCCCCTGGGCGTCGCGGATGGGGATCATCAGCCGGTCACGGAAGCGATCATACGTGGAACCGGTGTCCTCCTTCCGCACCAGCAGCCCGGCCTTGACCAGTTCCTCGATTGTGTATCCGCGCTCGGTCAGGTAGGTCCGCGTCCTCTCCCAACCGGGGAGGCTATAGCCCACCATAAAGCGCCCGACTGTCTCTTCGTTCAGGCTGCGGCGGGCAACGTAGGCCCGCGCCGCTTCGGCCTCCGGGGCGTGACGCAGAAGGTGATGATAGTACTGGGCCGCCACGCCCAGAATCTCGCGCAGTCGGTCGGCCTCCTCCTGCGCTTGTTCCTGTGCTGGCGTACGCGGTCGCAATTCGACACCGGCACGCCGGGCCAGTTCCTCCAGCGCGGTGCGAAAGTCCCAGCCCTCCTGCTTCATCACGAAGGAGAAGACGTCGCCCCCCTCGCCACAGGCCCCGAAGCAATGCCAGTGTTGGCTATCGGGAAAGACGACGAAGGAGGGGGTCTTGACGTTGTGGTGAAAGGGACAGAAGCCAGTGTAGTTGCGCCCCGACTTTCGGAGGGCGACGTACTCGGAGACTATATCTACGATATCGAGTTTCGTTTTGATCTCGTCTACGACGCTCATCTGATGTCCTAATGAGGATATTCGGTGAGTTCAGTTCTGACCTTGACCGACACAAGGTATTGAGGTATCTTCTCAATATCCTGGGGTAGGGGCAGGACTTGCTCTTGCCCACAAGGGCGACCGCAAGGGTTCGCCCCTACCTATTGAGAAGATACAGTGCCCAGGTATTGAGCGTGCTCACCACACAGCAGCAGGGGGCCAGGGGCGATTGCCCAGACTGGTTCTATTGTACTCATCTCTGGTATTCAGGCAAGTGGGGCAAGGGAATATATGAGGAAGAATCATTTACTCTCCCAACAGAACGTGTGGCAGGCAGCCTGCGCCGCCTGCCACACAGGGTCTACAATGGGCTTCTACTTGCCGTGCCGCAACGCAGCCTGGGCCGCTGCCAGCCGCGCTACCGGCACGCGGAAGGGGGAACAACTCACATAGTCCAACCCGACGCGATGGCAAAAGTCAATGGAGGCCGGGTCTCCACCATGCTCGCCGCAGATGCCGATCTCAATACCTGGCTTGGCGGCCTTTCCCTCCTCTACACATATCTTGACCAATCGGCCCACGCCGGTCTGGTCGAGCGTCTGAAAGGGGTTGGCTTCCAGGATCGGGGTTTTGATTGGCTCGCCGTTCACATCTACCTCGCCGGTGTCGAAGCCTTCCACATACTTGAGCAGAAACTTGCCTTCGGCGTCATCGCGGCTGTAACCGAAAGTCATCTGGGTCAGATCGTTGGTCCCAAAGGAGAAGAACTCGGCATATTCGGCAATCTCGGCGGCGGTGAGGGCAGCGCGGGGTACCTCAATCATTGTACCGAACATGTACTCGACCTCGATGCCCTCTTCCGCCATCACCTGCTTGGCCACGGGTTCCAACTTTTCTCGCTCCATTTTCAACTCGTTGACGTGGCCGACCAGCGGGATCATCACTTCAGGATGAACTTTGATGCCCCGTTTGGCGCAGCGGCAGGCGGCCTGGAAGTAGGCCCGGGTCTGCATCTCGGTCAGGCCCTTGTACATGATCCCGGCGCGGCAGCCACGCAGCCCCATCATTGGGTTGACCTCCCAGTGGGACGTGACCAGCTCGAGCATCTTTTCCTTCTCCGCAAGTTCCGCCGAGTCGGGGTCGGTGCACTTTAGGCGGGTGACCTCTTCGATCAGTTCTTCGCGGGATGGCAGGAACTCGTGCATCGGCGGATCAATCAACCGCATGATGACAGGTTTGCCGTCCATGGCCTCAAAGACGCCCTCAAAATCTTGCTCCTGGAAGGGCAACATCTCGTCCAGTGCAGCATAGCGTTTCTCCTGGTCATTCCCGGCCATGATCATGCGCACCACGGCGTCGCGGGCACGGGGGTCGAAGAACATGTGCTCGGTGCGGCACAGACCAATCCCTTCCGCGCCAAAGGCGACGGCACGCCGAGCGTCCTGGGGCAGGTCGGCGTTGGTGCGCACGCCGAGGGTGCGCATCTCGTCGGCCCAACTCAGCAGCGTGATCAGATCGGTCTGCTCCTCGTACTTTGTTTCGATCATGGGCACGGCGCCTGCGTATACCTTGCCAGTGAACCCATCAACGGAGATGACGTCGCCTTCCTTGACCACGATATCGCCGCTGGTGAACTGGCGGCGGGCCACGTCAACCGAAATCTCCTCGCAGCCGGCCACGCATGGCAGGTTGTTCCCACGGGCGACCACGGCGGCGTGCGAGGTCGCGCCACCCTTTTGGGTCAGTACACCCTTGGAAACGAGCATGCCGGGCACGTCGTCGGGGGCGGTTTCGGGGCGGACGAGAATGATGCTCTTTCCTTCTTCGGCCAGCGCTTTCGCGCGCTTGGCCTCAAAGACAGCGATGCCAGACGCCGCACCCGGTGAAGCGTTCAGCCCCTTGGCGATTTGTTTCTTCTCCACATCAGGGTCAAAACTGGGGCGCAGGAGCAGATCTACGTAATCGGGGTCAACGCGCATGATCGCTTCTTCCTTGCTGATCATGCCAGAATTGACCAGGTCAACGGCAATCTTGACTGCCGCTGCTGCCGTGCGCTTGCCGGTACGGGTCTGGAGCATCCACAGTTTCCCGCGCTCGATGGTGAACTCTACGTCCTGCATATCGCGGTAGTGGGTTTCCAGATTGTCCATGATGTCCACGAATTGCTCGTACATCTCCGGCAGCGCCTCTTCCAGGCTGGGGTACTTGCTGGCCCGTTCTTCTTCGGGGATGCCCTGGGACTCGGCCCAATCTCGTGAACCGGCCAGAGTGATGCGCTGGGGTGTGCGGATGCCGGCCACCACGTCCTCGCCCTGGGCGTTGATCAGGAACTCGCCGTACAGGTACTCGTGCGCGCCCGTGGCCGGGTCACGGCTGAAGGCGACGCCGGTGGCGGAATCGTCCCCCATGTTGCCAAAGACCATCGTCTGGATGTTGACGGCGGTACCCCAGTCGTGGGGGATGCCCTCGTGATCGCGGTAGGCAATCGCCCGCGCTCCGTTCCACGAATCAAAGACCGCCTTGATCGCCATCTCGAGTTGCTTGTATGGGTCGGTGGGAAAGTCCTCGCCAAAGCGGGCCCGGTACATCTCCTTGTACTCGTCCACCAACTCCTTGAGACCTTCCAGACTCATATCAGTGTCAGACTCGACGCCTTCTCTCTCCTTGAGTTCTTCCAGTTTCTCCTCGAAATACCGGCGGTCATAGTTCATCACGATGTCTGAGAACATTGTGATAAAGCGGCGGTAAGCGTCGTACGAGAACCACTCGTTCCCGGTCAACTCGGCCAGTGCGGCGCGGGTTTCGTCGTTCAGCCCCAGGTTGAGGACGGTGTCCATCATGCCAGGCATAGACTGACGCGCGCCGGAACGGACGGAGACAAGGAGCGGATTCTCCGGGTCACCGAACCGCTTGCCGGTCTGCCGCTCGGTCTCCTCGAGCGCCTCCAACGTCTGCTCCCACATCCCAGGTGGGAACTCGCCGGTCTTCATATACTCGACGCAGGCCTCGGTGGTGATGGTGAAAGCAGGGGGCACGGGAAGCCCCATGCTGGTCATCGTGGCCAGGCCCGCGCCCTTGCCGCCGAGGACAACCTTCATTTCGGCCAGCGTGGGCTCGTGGGCCAATGTCTCGGCCAGTTCATCGCTGGCCGAATAAGCGGGGTACACCCATATTTTTTCGTTCACAGTATTTTTCCTCCTTCAGAGTTTAGTGTGAATATCAAAAAAGCCGGAGCATTATGGGGCTCGCAAGCGATTACCTCAAAAGCCCGGCCTTTGTAGCGTAGTGCCAATTATACCCATCTCGTGGAGTAAAGTCAACTCGGCCCTGGGGACGAACGATCCTGCGATTTGCGCTCCTGAACGCTATGTGCTATAATGTCGCCTTGTAGGCCATATTACGCGAGTGCCGTCCGGTTCGCAAGAAGTGTTCCGTTTTAATCTAGCACGGCTGATTGGCCGACAAATTCAACATTCGGACGCAGATTGACGCAGATTCACGCTGATCTGCCCTGGAAATTAACAAAATCTGCGTTTTCTGCGTTCATCTGCGTCCTATTTTCTGTATCCGGAGTCAAGTGTTAAATTTGTCAGTCAACCAGCTAGCACGGTTATACTCCCCGCTGGACCCTGAGTGCCGTGGGTTACGTTCGTCAGGCGAACCTGTGCCATAGACTAAATTTGCAAGGAGAATGCTTCATGGCAAAATCACGCCCCGCTGTAGTTACGTTGGTGGCTATCCTGCAATTCATCCCTGCCCTGCTACTGCCACCAGAGTTGCTCCTGTCTATCAACCCCGCATTGCTTCTGGTCCCTCTTGCCTTTTTTGCATTCCTCGGCTGGGCCATGCTGACGCTCAAGCGATGGGCCCTGACACTGTGCATCTTCGTGCAGGGACTCAACGTCGTGGTTCGATTCCTGATCCTGTTCCCCCAGGCATCCAATGGAGAAAACGGCATGGACTGGCCGTTTGTGATTACCAGCCTGATGTCTATCCTGCTGTCCACTGCCATTCTGTACGTTATAGACAGGCCCAAGACCCAGGTGGCCTTCAGAGCATAGCCTGAAACTTTATCGCCAGCAATGTGGCGACACCGTTACACCAATCCTGTGGAAGGGAGGTGATGGTGCCTGCGATAGGGGATAGGCACCCCAGAATACTGTCGGTTGAAGCGCAGAGAAGAAGCCCTTCAATCAGTAGCAACTACACACAAGGAGGAGTTGAAAGATGAAAGCCATGAGAATTTTGGGTATCTTGGTGGTCATGTCCCTGCTCTTCAGCATCGTGGCAGGCTGCGGCCCCAAACCCACAGAAGCCCCAGAAACAGAGGAGCCTGTTGTGGCTCCCACCGAGGCGCCTGCAGAGGCAGAGCCGCTCAAGATCGCCATGCTGGCGGCGATGAGCGGCGACGTAAAGACCTTTGGCGAGGGCACCAAGCGCGGCGTGGAGATGGCCGTCGCGGAGTGGAACGCCAAAGGTGGCGTGCTCGGTCGTCAGATTGAGATCATCGTCGGCGACACCAAGTGCGATGCCCAGGAGGCGGCCAATGTCGGTAACAAGGTCATCACCCAGGACAAAGTGCATTACATCGTCGGGGCCGTGTGCTCCAGTGCCTCAATCCCCATCTCAGAAATCGCCAACGCCGCTGGCGTGTTGCAGATCAGCCCGCCCTCGACCAACCCGCAGGTGACGATCAACGAGGATGGCTCCAACAAAGAATACATCTTCCGCGCCTGCTTCCTCGATCCCTTCCAGGGTGAGGTGGACGCTTCCTTCGCCATGACCGAACTGGGGGCGAAGAGTTCGGCGGTGCTCTACGACGTGGGCAACGACTACGTCAAAGGGCTGGCCGAGTACTACAAAGCCTCCTTCGAGGAGTTGGGCGGCACGGTGCCGGTCTTTGAGGCCTACGTCAAGGAAGACACCGACTTTTCGGCCCTGCTGACCAAGGTAGCCGAGGCCAACGTGGACGTGCTCTTCCTGCCCGATTACTACAACAAAGTCAACGTCATCGCCAAGCAGGTCAAGGATAAGGGCATCACGGCAATCATGCTCGGCGCCGATGGCTGGGATTCGCCCGACCTGGACCTGGAGGCAGTGGATGGCGCGTACTTTAGCAACCACTACTCGCCATACGACCCACGCCCCATTGTTCAGGACTTTATCGCGGCCTTCGAAGCCGAGTATGACATGACGCCCGACTTTGTAGCCGTGCTGGCCTACGACGCGACCAACGTCCTGCTGCAGGCCATCGAGAACGCCGGGGTGGACGACCCCGCCGCGGTCAAGGATGCGCTGGCAGCCATCCAGTTCGAGGGTGTGGCCGGCGACATCGCCTTCAACGAAGTCGGTGATCCGATCAAGAAAGCAGCCATCAGCCACATCACCGGCGGCGAGATCGAGTTCGTCAAGTTCGTGGCGCCCGCTGGCGCACCGGCAGAGGAACCAGAAGAAGAGGCAGCGGTTCCGCCTGCGCCTGGCTTCCCCATCAAGGTCGGTATGCTGTTCCCGATGAGCGGGGACGTGAAGACCTACGGCGAATCCAGCGTCAACGCCGTGGAACTGGCCTTCGACGAGGCACGGGCGGCCGGGTGGGAGATCGAGACCACCCTGGGCGACACCAAGTGCGATGCCCAGGAGGCAGCCAACGTGGGTAACAAGGCCGTCACCCAGGACAAGGTGCACTACATCCTGGGCGCTGTGTGCTCCAGCGCATCGATTCCCATCTCTGAGATCACCAACCCCGCCGGCGTCGTCCAGATCAGCCCCACTTCGACCAACCCGCAGGTGACGATCAACGAGGATGGCTCCAACAAGGAGTACATCTTCCGCGCCTGCTTCCTCGACCCCTTCCAGGGTGAGGTCAACGCCGCTTTCGCCATCCGTGACCTGGGGGCCAAGACGGCGGCAGTGCTCTACGACGTGGGCAACGACTACGTCAAGGGGCTGGCCGAGTACTACAAAAAGTCCTTCGAGGAGATGGGCGGTGAGGTGCCGGTCTTTGAGGCTTACGTCAAGGAGGACACCGACTTTTCGGCCCTGCTGACCAAGGTGGCCGAGGCGAACGTGGACGTGCTCTTCCTGCCCGACTACTACAACAAGGTCAACGTCATCGCCA
>CAYQTW010000002.1:0-31407 GCA_964420485.1 uncultured Anaerolineales bacterium | reverse complement strand
TTGCAGTATTGTCGCCGGATGGGGTTGGGAATGGGGGATGTGGGGCAGATTGAGGTGGTGGGCAACGTCGCATCTAAAGATGTACGGCGCTCGTTCGCGCCCAGCCCGACGCACGAGCGGCAGTTGGCCTGGCGGCTGGACGGGGTGGGGCGGTATCTGAGGAGTGCTCAATGAAACGTAATGATATTTTGCGTACCCTGGTGAGATTTCGCGATCTCAAGCGGGACGAGTTCGGCATTGTCCGCATTGGCGTGTTTGGTTCTGTTGCCAGAGACGAGATTACTGACATCAGCGATGTGGATGTCGTGGTTGAACTCGACCGGCCTGATTTGCTTACACTTGTCGGCATCAAGCAAGAGTTGGAGGATTCATTGCACCGGTCAGTAGATGTCGTGCGCTATCGGGAAAGAATGAACGCATATCTCAAGCGGCGGATTGAACAGGAAGTGGTCTAGTATCTGCTCAATAAAGTGGGGCAATGTAGCCGAGGTTTCCATACCTCGCGGGCATAACGCGCTATGGAAAGCGCGGCTACATTAAAAGTGCCCCAGAATATTGAGATGATACGTGGTCTATGTATGACATCGAACTGGTCACGGATTTATATGATTGCTGAATTGGAAGCGCTAGCAGTTTGTCGGAGAGGCGTTCCGGAGTCCAGGCTTCAGCCGGTTTTGGAAATTGCCGCCTTTTCTCCGGCTAAAGCCTCGCCTCCAGTCCCTCGGGGGGATCTCTCCGACAGACTGCTAGAAGCGGGGTGGGAGTAGTAAACGATGCACTGGCAATACACCCCCTATGTGTTACCTGTGTTCATCGCAGCGGCTATAGCGGCTGCGCTGGCATTCCTGGCGTGGCGCCGCCGCTCCCTGCCCGGTGCAACGCCGTTCGCGCTGCTCATGCTGGCCGTGGCCGAGTGGTCGCTGGGGTATGCGCTGGAACTGGGGAGCGCTGACTTGCCAACTGAGGTCTTTTGGGTCCAGGTCGAGTACCTGGGCATTGTCAGCGTGCCAACGATGTGGCTGGTCTTTGTGCTCCAATACACCGGCCGGAAAAAGTGGCTCACGCGCCGCAACACGGCCCTGTTGGCAATTGTACCCCTCGTCACGCTGCTGCTGGCCTGGACCAACGACCTCCACGGTCTGATCTGGAGCGACGTCAAACAGGACACCAGCGGCTCATTCTTAGTGTTGGACATGACTTATGGGGTGGGGTTATGGGTCAATTGGGTGTATTCCTACTTGGTCCTCATGCTCGCCACTGTCCTGCTCTTCCAGGCGCTCATCCGTTCGCCGCATTTGTATCGTGGACAAGCCGGTGCTTTGCTGGTAGGTGCACTAGTGCCGTGGGTGGGGGACGCACTATACCTCTCTGGCTTGAGCCCCTTTCCCCACCTGTACCTGACTCCCTTCACTTTCACCCTGACGGGCCTGGTGGTGACCTGGGGTCACTTTCGCTACCGGCTGTTGGACATTATGCCGGTGGCGCGTGACGCCGTCATCGAAGGTATGGGCGATGGCGTGATCGTGCTGGACGTGCAGAACCGCATCGTGGACCTCAACCCGGCTGCGAGGCGGATCATTGGCCGCCGGGCTGCAGGGGCAATCGGGCAACCGGCCGCCCAGGTGCTATCCGGCCGGCCCGACCTGGTCGAACGCTACCGTGATGTGGCAGAGGCGCACGCCGAGATCGCCTTAGGTGAAGGTGAGGCGCAGCGTTACTACGACGTGCGCATTCCCCCCCTCCACGACCGGCGTGGTCGCCTCACCGGCCGGCTGATTGTCTTGCGCGACGTCACCGAGCGCAAGCAGGTGGAGGAGGAGATTAGCTGGCGGGCGGAGACGATGGCTGCCCTCCACGAGACGGCGCTGGACCTGGCCACCCAGCGAGCCTTGCCCGACCTGCTGCAGGCCATCGTGGCCCGAGCCGTAGACCTGTTGAAGGCCAAAGGGGGCGGCATTTACTTCTACCGGACGGCTACCGATGACCTGGAGTTCGTTCTGCAATACAATCTGGAGCCGGACTTTACCGGGACTGTACTCGAGCGGGGGGAAGGGCTCTCGGGCAAGGTTTTGGAGACCGGCCGGCCGATGGTCGTGGACGACTATAGCCGCTGGGAGGGCCGATCTGCCCAGTACGAGGAGGCCGGTTTCACCGCCTGCGTCGCTGTGCCCATCTCCTGGGGCGACCGGTTGTTGGGGGTGCTCAACCTGCTGGACGATGCCCCCCGCACTTTTTCTCCCGCCGGCATCGGGCTGCTGGAGCGCTTCACCCCCCTGGCGGCCGCTGCGCTGGAGCAGACGCATGTGCTGGAAAAGGAGCGAGCGCGGCGGCGCGAGGCCGAGACGCTGCGGAAGGCGGGAGCGGCGGTCACTGAGACGTTGAGCCTGGACGAGAGACTAGAGTGCATCCTGGAGCAACTAAACCGGGTGGTGCCCTACGACAGCGCCTCGGTGCAACTGCTGCGGGATGACCACCTGGAGATCGTGGGTGGGCGGGGGGTTCCTGAGCCAGAGGCAGTCATCGGCCTCAAGATCCCCATACACGGCGATAACCCCAACACGGCGGTCGTCGTCGGGCGCGAACCGGTCATCCTGGCCGCCGCCCAGGCCGCCTATCCGCTCTTCCGCCGGCCGCCTAACGACTATATCCGCTCCTGGCTGGGAGTGCCGCTGATCGTCCGTGACCGGGTGATCGGGATGTTGGCCGTGGACAGCGTCGAACTGGGCCACTTTAGCGAGAAGCACGTCCGGCTGGTCACCCCCTTCGCCAACCAGGTGGCCGTAGCCATCGAGAACGCCCGGCTGTACGAAGAGACCCGACGGCGGGCGACAGAGATGGGCATCCTTTACGAGGTGGCTACCGCGGCGATGACGGCGGTCCACCTGGACGAGGTGCTCGACTGCACCATGGTTGCGCTGCAGGAGACGCTGCGGCCGGATGACATCGCCATCCTGCTGGTGGAGCCGGAGACGAACGAGTTGGTCATCCGCGCCTCCGCCGGCTTTCCCGGCGGGCCGAAACTGGTGCGCCGCACCATCGGGGTGGGCGTTCCCGGCTGGGTGGTGCAGACCGGGCAGCCGGTGCTCCTGGCCGACGTGCGCGAGGACGAACGTTACCACGCCTGTGACACCGGCACCCGCTCCGAACTGTGTGTGCCGTTGCAGGTTGGCGAGCGGATCATTGGTGCGCTCAATCTGGAGAGCCGTCGGTTGACCGCTTTCAGCGAGGAGGATTTGCGCCTCGTCTCCACCCTGGCCGGCCACCTGGCTGCCGTCATCGAGAACGCCCGGCTGTACGAGCGGGCACAGCAAGAAATTGCAGAGCGCGTGCGGGCGGAGGAGGCGCTGTGCCAACGCGCCGCCGAGTTGCAAGCGCGCAACGAGGAATTGGATGCCTTTGCCCACACCGTGGCCCACGATCTCAAGAACCCATTGACCCTTATCACTGGCTTTGCTGAGATATTGGAAGGTGATTGCGCCACAATGTCGAGTGAGGAACTGCAACACCATTTGCAGACTATTGCGTGGAACGGGCGCAAGATGAGCACTATCATTGACGAGTTGCTACTGCTGACCAGCGTGCGCAAGATGGAAGAAGTGAAGATAGAGCCATTGGATATGGCGAGCATCGTCGCCGAAGCGCAAGGACGCCTGGTCGGTTTGATTGAGGAACACCAGGTCGAGATCGTGTTGCCCGAGACATGGCCGGTGGCGCTGGGCTATGGCCCGTGGGTCGAAGAGGTATGGGTCAACTATCTCAGCAATGCGCTCAAGTATGGCGGCCGGCCGCCGCGCGTGGAACTGGGCGCGACGGTGCAACCGGATGGCATGGTGTGCTTCTGGGTACGCGACAATGGCCTTGGCCTCATGCCGGAGGAGCAGGAGTGCTTGTTCACCCTGTTCACGAGACTCGACCAAGTTCGGGCCAAAGGACACGGGTTGGGGCTGTCCATTGCGCGGCGCATCGTGGAGAAACTCGGCGGGCAGGTAGGGATAGAGAGTGAGGTAGGCCAGGGAAGCGTCTTTAGTTTTACCTTGCCGGGTGTGGCCGCTTGATGCTTTTGGAGGATTGGGTCATTTTTCGTTCAATTCTCTTGATTCGATGTCATATTGTGCATTGGGGTAACTGCCAGTCCTACCGCGATGATGCCAATAATAAACACATCAAATGGAGTTAAAGAACCATGAAAAAAACAAATAGAACCACCACGACCGATGCTCCCCCCTCCTCCAACTTTATCCGCGACATCATCGAGGAGGACTTGAGGACGAACAAGTACGGCGGCCGCGTGCATACACGATTTCCGCCGGAGCCGAACGGCTATCTGCACATTGGGCACGCCAAATCTATCTGCCTCAATTTCGGCATCGCCGCCAGGTATGGAGGCCTGTGCAATCTGCGCTTCGATGACACCAATCCGAGCAAAGAGGAAGTCGAATACGTGGAATCAATCCAGGAGGACATCCGCTGGCTGGGATTCGATTGGGATGACCGGCTGTTCTATGCCTCTGATTACTTTGAGCAACTCTACGAGTACGCCGTGCAGTTGATCAAGAAGGGCAAGGCGTACGTTTGTGACTTGAGCGCGGATGAGATCAGAGAGTATCGCGGCACTCTGACCAGACCGGGCCAGGACAGCCCGTATCGTGAGCGTTCGGTCGCAGAGAACCTGGACCTGTTTGAGCGCATGCGGGCCGGCGAGTTCGAGGACGGTTCCCGCGTCCTACGGGCGAAAATTGATATGGCCTCTCCCAATGTGATTATGCGAGACCCGGTCATGTACCGCATCCTGCGGGCGACGCATCACAGGACGGGCGACAAGTGGCTCATTTATCCGATGTACGACTTTACCCATTGCCTTTCTGATTCCATCGAAGGCATCACACACTCGATTTGCACGCTGGAATTTGAGAATAATCGCCCTTTGTACGATTGGTACCTTGACACATTAGACGTCTATCACCCTCAGCAAATCGAGTTCGCCCGTCTCAATCTCAGTTACACCGTGATGAGCAAGCGCAAGTTACTGGACCTGGTCGAGGACGGTGTGGTTACTGGATGGGACGATCCCCGCATGCCGACCCTATCAGGTCTGCGGAGACGGGGCTACACGCCGGAGGCCATCCGAGACTTTTGTGAGCGCATCGGGATGGCCAAAGCCGACAGTGTAGTGGATGTGGCCTTTCTCGAGCACTGCATCCGGCAGGATTTGGACCCGCGCACTCTGCGTGTGATGGCGGTGTTGCGCCCGCTGCGAGTGGTGATTGACAACTATCCAGAGGGCCAGGTGGAAGAGTTGGACGCCGCGAACCATCCTGGGGATCCCAGTATGGGGACGCGAAAAGTTCCTTTCTCCCGCGTGATCTACATCGAGCGGGAGGATTTTCGTGAGGAGCCGCCGAGAAAATACTTTCGCCTGGCTCCGGGCCGTGAGATACGGCTGAAACATGCCTATCTCATCACCTGTGTGCGAGTGGTGAAGGACGAACAGACCGGTGAGGTGGTCGAGTTGCACTGCACCTACGACCCAGAGACACGGGGAGGAGCGGCTCCGGACGGGCGCAAGGTCAAGGGCACGTTGCACTGGGTTTCGGCGGCCCATGCGCTCAAAGCGGAGGTGCGCCTGTACAACTATCTCTTCACCAAAGCAGACCCTTACGATGTGCCGGAAGGCTCTGATTTCAAGGCCAATCTGAACCCGAACTCGTTGGAGATTCTGACGTCGTGCCGGGTCGAGCCCAGTCTTGCCGGTGCGCCACCTGGAAGCCGCTACCAGTTTATGAGAAAGGGCTATTTCTGTGTAGACCCCGATTCGTCTGAGGGAGCACTCGTGTTCAACCGGACGGTGGCGCTGCGTGACACCTGGGCCAAGATCCAAAAAGCGCAGGGTAAAAAGGTAGGGAGTAAAAAATGACAGTTCGCGTTCGTTTTGCACCTAGCCCCACCGGCGAGCCACACATTGGCAACGTGCGGACGGTGGTATTCAATTGGCTTTTTGCCCGCAAGATGGGCGGTCAGTTCATCCTGCGCATCGAGGACACTGACCAGACGCGCTATCAGCCGGAGACAATCCCGGCTATCATGGAGGGGTTGCGCTGGCTGGGACTGGATTGGGACGAGGGGCCAGGGCTGGAGGAGTTGCAACGTTCGGGCGTGGAGGATGCCGCCAAATACGCCGTCGGCGGACCGTATGGGCCGTATATCCAGTCACAGCGGCCGTTAATGTACAAAAAAGTGGCGGAGGAACTGATCGAGCGGGGGTGGGCCTATCGCTGCAATTGCACGCCGGAGCGCCTGGAGATGGTGCGCCAGGAGCAGCGCGCCCGCAAACAGATGGTGATGTACGACCGCCACTGCCGCGATCTTGCGCCGGACGCCATCTCCCCCGGTGAACCTCACGTCGTCCGGCTCAAGGTGCCGCTGACAGGACAGACGGTCATCCACGATGCCATCAAAGGGGACGTGGTTTTCGAGAACGCCGGGATAGACGATCAAATCCTTCTCAAGTCGGACGGTTTCCCCACGTACCACCTGGCGGTGGTGGTAGACGATCACGCTATGGAGATCACCCACATCATCCGCGCCGATGACTGGATTTCCAGTACTCCCAAGCGCGTTCTGATCTACCAGGCACTGGGATGGGAGGCGCCGGTCTATTGTCACGTGCCGTTGGTCAATGGGCCTGATGGCAAGAAACTCTCCAAGCGGCACGGAGCGACCTCTATCACCGAGTTCCGCAGACAGGGATACCTGCCAGATGCGCTGCTCAACTTTTTGGCGCTTCTGGGCTGGGCGCCGGGAGAGGGAGAGGAGCAAGAAATCTTTAGCCGCGATGAATTGATCGAGCGCTTCGACTTGTTCCGGGTCAACAAAGCGCCGGCGGTTTTCTCCTACAAAAAACTGGATTGGATGGACGGCGTCTATATCCGTAACTTGCCGAAGGAAGAGTTGTTGGAGCGACTGCTGCCTTTCTGGCAAAAGGCCGGCCTGGTACCCGACCCGTGCCCCGAGGAGGAGCGGGCGACGCTGCGGCGTATCGTGCCGCTGGTGCAAGAGCGGCTAAAGCGGCTGGATGAGGTCGTCGAGTGGACGGCGTTTCTGTTCGGGGAGATCGAGCCTCCGCCGGCGGAGAAACTGGTGGGCAAAAAGATGACGCCGGAGGCCAGCCTGGCGGCGCTGCAGCGGGCGCGGGCGTTACTGGCGGACGTGCAGCCTTTCGAGCCGGAGGCGATGGAGCCGCCGATGCGGGCGCTGGCGGACGAACTGGGGCTCAAGGCCGGGCAATTGTTCGGCATCGTGCGCTGGGCGGCGACCGGGCAAAAGGTCACGCCACCTCTGTTTGGATCGCTGGCAGTTCTGGGACGAGAGCGCGCACTGGCGCGGCTGGATGCGGCAGAGGAGACTCTGGCGACGTTGGCGTAGGAGGCTTGTCAGGCGCGGAGGTCTGTGGTAAAATAGACAGCGCCTTGGGGGATCGTCTAATGGTAGGACAGCGGACTCTGAATCCGTAAGTCAAGGTTCGAATCCTTGTCCCCCAGCCTCAGTAAATCCAAAATTGCTCCGAGGGGATTGCCAAATCCCGCTTTTGACCTGAACTTGGCGATCTAGGTCGAGCGAGATTGGAAGGCTTGACAGAGATCACAAGACCGTCGGCTGTGCATAGTCGGCGGCCTTTTGTTATCTATGTGTACAGCAGATAGTGTATCTATGTGGGGAAAAAATTCACGCCCACAGTCCCCGGCCCAGAGTGGACGGCGAGCGCGGGTGAGAGTTCGGTCACGATTGTCTCTACGCACTCGAAACGATCCGTGACCAGCCCCTGCAATTTCTCCAATTGCTCTGTCGCCGCCACGTGGGTGAACGCGATCTTGATACGCGCACCCTCTCCAACGCGCTGCTGCATCAGCCCGATCATCCGGCGGTAGGCCTTGAGCCGGCTGCGAGTCGTGCCAACTGCCACGATGACCCCATCTTGCATCCCGATCAGCGGCTTGATGTTGAGCAGCGATCCCATCAGGTGCTTGGCTTTGCCGATGCGCCCGCCCATGTAGAGATAGCGCAGTGTGTCGGCAGTCTGGATCATTGTGCTCTTCTGGGCCACTTGGCTGGCTCTCAGAGTTACTTGGTCGAGGTTGAGGTCACTCAACGCGGATCGGGCAGCCTCAATAGCGGCCCACCCGTGCGCCATCGCGACTTGGAGTGTGTCCACCACTTTTATTTGAACCTCGGGAAACTGTTCTTTGAACATGTCCACGGCAGCCAGGCACGATTGGTAAGCGCCGCTCCCCTTTGAGGTCATGGTGAGCGCTACGATTTCCTTCGTCCGCTCCGCGAGATGCCTCAAGCCCATCAGATAGTCGCCGGGGCTGGGGTTAGATGTGGTGGGCAGTCTGGTTGCTCCCTTCAGCCACTCGGCGCATTCCCCTGGTTTGATGTCCACCATGTCGCGCAGTGTCTCTAGCCCGCGATGGACGTAGTACGGCACGATCTCGATGCCCAGTTGTTTCGCGAGTGTCTCGGGAATACTGGCGGTGGTGTCTGTGAGGATACCGATCATTTGAAATTCCTCCTTGCTTCAACTTGCTTTCATTATAAATCTATCATCGTGTGGTGTCAATCGCCTGGTTCTCGGTACAAAACGCTCCCGGCCCCCGTTGGGGGCGCCGTGCCGGTGGGCAAGTTCGAGTGTTGGCGGTGATCGTCGCGGCGGGCCGGACTTGCATTTCCCAGAAAACAGGGTACAATCCGCGCCGGACGATGAATTACACACAGGCTATCGCCTATCTCTACAGTCTGGCGGATTACGAAAAGACGCGTATCGAGCGTTATACGCCCGAGGCGCTCGATCTTTTGCGGGTCGAGCGACTACTGGCGGCCGTTGGCGACCCGCACACCCGCTTCCG
Organism: uncultured Anaerolineales bacterium; assembly: GCA_964420485.1. Taxonomy (GTDB): domain Bacteria; phylum Chloroflexota; class Anaerolineae; order B4-G1; family B4-G1; genus CAYQTW01. The sequence continues at coordinate 22,504 of CAYQTW010000002.1, read as the reverse complement.
GGCGGTACACGTTGCCGGCACCAAGGGCAAAGGCTCTACGGCGGCCATGAGCGAATCTTGCTTGCGAGCCGCCGGCTACCGCACCGGCTTTTATACCTCGCCCCACATGCACACCTTCCGCGAACGCATCCAGGTGAATGGGCACAAGATCGCGCGGGAGCAGGTCGCCGCGCTGGTGGAGGAGGTCCGCCCGGCGATTAAAGACACGCCCGGCGTGACTTATTTTGAGGCCATCACTGCTATTGGCTTTCTGTACTTTGGCCGCTCCGAGGTGGACGTCGCCGTTGTCGAGGTGGGGCTGGGCGGCCGGCTCGATGCCACCAACGTCTTGATGCCCGAGGTAGCGGTCATTACCTCGCTCAGTTTCGATCACACCTACCTGCTGGGCAACACACTGGCCGAGATCGCCTACGAGAAAGCGGGCATCATCAAGCCCGGCATCCCGGTCGTGAGCGCGCCGCAGCGGGTTGAGGCGATTAGAGTGCTCGAAGCGGTCAGCCGGGAACGGGAAGCGCCTCTCACTGAGGTGGGCCGCGATTGGGACTATGCCCCCGGCCCGGCAGACCTGGACGGTCAGATTTTCACCGTCCGGCGCACTATCGGTGGCGTCTCGGAATTGGACGGAGAATATTGGATTCCTTTGCTAGGCCGCTATCAACTGGAGAACGCGACCAGTGCCATCGCTGCGCTGGATATTCTGCGCCAACGGGGCTTTTGCATCCCCGTCGAGGCCGTGCACAAAGGATTGCGCAGCGTCCACTGGCCGGGGCGGATGGAGATTCTCAGCCGCGAGCCATTGATCGTCGCGGATGGGGCGCACAATCCCTACTCGGCGCAGGTGTTGCGCCAGGCATTGGAAGAATGGTTCCCCGGTCAACGCTGGGTGCTGATCTTTGGCGCTTCGGCCGACAAAGACGTCGCCGAGATGCTGGAGGTGTTCTTGTCAATCAGTGAGTATACCATCGTCACCCGCTCCGACCACCCCCGGGCCGCATCGCCGGTCGAGTTGGCCGACGTCGTCGCTGCGGTGGGAAGCGGGGCAGAGATCAGTGTGAATGTGAACAAGTCGCTCCGGCGGGGGCTGGCGATGATGAATCCGGACAATGGTCTGCTGGTGACTGGGTCCACCCATCTCGTCGCCGATGCCCGCGAAGAGTGGGCCCGCTACACCGGCACCCCGCTGCCGGACAATGATAACGAATGAGGAAACTTGTGAGGTATCTGCTCAATAAAGTGGGGCAATGTAGCCGAGGTTTCCATACCTCGCGGGCATAACGCGCTATGGAAAGCGCGGCTACATTAAAAGTGCCCCAGAATATTGAGATGATACCTTGTGAGCTTGGTGCAACGGAAGGCAGCGGATAAGCGGATAGGGGGTTCCCTTCGGGGAAGGGCTATCAGTGGATAAGAGCGAGGCGTATCCGTTTATCCGCTTTCCATCCGCTGCCTCAACCCCCGGTAAACAAATACGAATGAGGAAATGTGATGAGTGATAGAATGCTTCAGGATTGGTGGTCACAGATGGGATGGTCCCAGGGGATGCCGTTTTCCCTGGATGACGTGGATTTTGGGGAGGAGGGGCTGCTAGACGAGTCCCCGAACGAGGTCATCGAAGCGCCGCTTTTGCCACTGCGTGACATGGTAGTGTTCCCTCGCATGGTCACGCCGCTCTTTGTTGGGCGCGACAGTTCAATAGAGGCCATTGAGGAGACCTACGAACTGGGCGAACCGCTCATCACTGTTGCTCAACGAGATGCGGAGGTCGTGGAGCCGGGGCCCGAGGACCTGTTCACCATTGGCACAGAGGTAGACGTCGGCCGCATGTTGCGCCTGCCCGACGGCACCATCAGCATGTTGAGCCAGGGATTCCGGCGGGTGCAGATCGTCGAATACGTTCACCTGGAGCCTTACATTCGCGTGCGTGCCTTGCCCATCTACCAAGTGACGCAAAAGACCGCGCTCACCGAGGCGCTGATGCGGGCGGTTCTGGCACTCTTTGAAAAAATCGTACAGTTGAACCGCAATCTGCCCGAAGATGCCTACGTCTTTGCCATGAACATAGATGAACCGGGCTGGCTGGCCGACCTGGCGGCCCAGGCGCTGGACCTGAAAGTGGCCGAGCGGCAGGAAGTGCTAGAGATCATTGACCCGGCGGCGCGGTTGCAGCGTGTCAGCATCCTGCTGGCTAAAGAACTGGACGTGCTCGAGTTGGAGGATCGTATCCACTTGCAGGTGCAACAGGAATTGGACAAGAGCCAGCGCGAGTACTTTTTGCGTGAGCAGATAAAGATCATCCAAAGCGAGTTGGGTGAGACCGACGTCTATACCCAGGAGGTCAACGGGCTGCGCAAGAAAATCGCCGAGATGGACCTGCCCGAGGAGACGCTTACCCGGGCCAACAAGGAACTCGACCGGCTGACGGCTATGCCGCCCATGTCGCCCGAGACCGGCATGATCCGCACCTACCTGGACTGGCTGATCGAGTTGCCCTGGACAGAGATGACCGAGGACAACCTGGACGTCAAACACGTGGAGGAGGTGCTGGAATCGCGCCACTATGGGTTGCCCAAGGCCAAGGAGCGTATCCTGGAATACATCGCCGTGCGGCGTCTGGCGGCCGACAAGATGCGCAGCCCGATCCTGTGTTTTGTGGGGCCGCCCGGCACCGGCAAGACCTCGATGGGGCGATCCATCGCCGAGGCTCTGGGGCGCAAGTTTGTGCGCATGAGCCTGGGCGGCGTGCGGGACGAGGCCGAGATCCGCGGCCACCGCCGCACCTACATCGGCTCGCTGCCCGGTCGCATCATTCAAACCATGCGGCGGGCCGGCACGATCAACCCGCTGTTCATGCTCGACGAAGTGGACAAGATAGGGATGGACTTTCGCGGCGACCCGGCCGCGGCCCTGCTCGAGGTGTTGGACCTGGAACAGAATCACGCTTTCTCCGATCACTACCTCGAAGTGCCTTACGACCTCTCAAAGGTTCTCTTCATCACCACGGCCAATATCCTCAGCCCCGTTCCCCCGGCCCTGCGAGACCGCATGGAGGTGATCGAGTTTCCCGGCTACATTGACGAGGAGAAACTAGAGATCGCGCGCCGCTTTCTGATCCCGCGCCAACTGGAAGAGCATGGCCTGGCAGATACTCCCATCACCTTTACCGATGGTGCGCTGCGGGCTCTCATGCGCGAATATACCTACGAGGCCGGTGTGCGCAATCTCGATCGCGAGATTGCCAGTATCTGTCGCAAGGTCACCCGCCGCCTGGCCGAGGGAGGCTCGCCACCCGGCCGCATCCAGGCGAATATGCTGTTTCGTTACCTCGGCCCTCCACATTTCATCCGCAACCAGACAGAGGAACAGGATGGGGTCGGCATCGCCACTGGCCTGGCGTGGACCGAGGCGGGGGGCGATCTGACGCCCGTGGAGGTCGTGCTCATGCCCGGCAAAGGCAACTTGTTGCTGACCGGTCAGTTGGGCGAGGTAATGCAGGAATCGGCGCAGGCAGCGCTGAGTTACACTCGCTCGCGCAGCGAGGACTTGGACATCAAATCTGGCGTTTTCGAGAGTACCGATATCCACGTCCACCTGCCGGAGGGAGCGATTCCCAAGGACGGCCCGTCGGCCGGCATCACCATAGCCACGACGCTCGTCTCTGCTTTCACCGGCCGGGCCGTGCGCCACGATGTGGCGATGACGGGCGAGATCACGCTGCGTGGGCGCGTGTTGCCCGTCGGCGGCCTCAAGGAAAAGATGATGGCGGCCTATCGCGCTGACCTCAAGACGGTCATTATTCCCAAGCGCAACAAGAAGGATCTCGTTGATATCCCTCGACGTGTGCAGCGCAGCCTCAACATTATCCTGGCCGAACGAATGGACGAGGTGCTGGCGACGGCCCTGCTGCCGGCTCCGCCCCCGTCGCACTAGTGCCGGTCTTGGTACCGGCGCGAGCGTCTCGAGAGTTGTGCCTTTTTGCAAAAACTGCTACAATTGTCACTGAAATCCGATCGTGGCATCCCGCGCTGCGGGCCATTGTCCTATTCCATCGCAGATACGCCCCGCATCAGGCAATGATTCTCGGACAGGGCGAGTATGAGGCAAGGCAAGTTACTGCTCCTCGTTGTAGTCGTATTCTTATGCCTGCTCGCCGCCTGTAGCGGACCGGACGACAGTGAAGATATTTCCGCGTACCTGAACTTTGCGGACATCCTGCCCAAAGAGTGGCAGCACGTCCGCACTGAGCGCCTCGAAACCAACCGAGACGACGAGATGCTAGAATGGGTTGTCCTCTACCGCTTCGATTTGTCGGACGAGGATGAATTGTGCAACAGCCCCATAGCAGCCGTCGTGTATCAGCCCGATGATAGAAAGCTCCCCTGTGTCATCCCCTACGAATTGTATCCCCAGGGCGACCCTGACCGTCACTACTTGTGCGAATATACTTGCACTGTTGTTATGGGAGATGTTCTGTCTGGTCTCACAGGCCCCGAGTTGCTCGTGCGCGATCATCACAATGACGAGATGGTTAGATTGTCCATGTTCTACTGGAAACCGGGCCAGGAGGAGTACCAACCGCGAGGTCATTTCTCCGGCAACCGCATCACGGTCGAGCAAGACAAAGTCACAGTTGACCAGCGCCTGCCAGGTCGCGCGCAGTTGGTAATGCGATACACTTATCTCCCTCGTGACGACGAGAACAAGACGTACTATCAGAAGGGCGGTAGTGGCATGCTCGTGAAGCCCTATAGTTACGAACTCGACTTTTGTCAGGGTGAGCCCAAGGACGTCGTGCTCTCTCCCTATCCCGAAAAGGTCGTGCTTGCGTTCTACAATCACTACACCGATAGCAAGAAGGATGTCTCAGAGTACTTTACCGAGGAGGGCTGGGAGCGAGTGGATAAGTGCGCCGCTGGTCAGTGTGGATGCACCGTAGCGCGTAACAAAGTCAAAGACGTGCGGGTGACCCAGTTGCAACCCGTAGACGAAACCTGTAGTTCGCCCTCCTCCTCTCATCAATGTGAAAAATATGGCCCGGACCGTGCCTCAGTCCACACAGCCGTCATCTGCGAACCCAAGCGCGGCGCAGAGGACGCCGAAACTATCTTACTGTGGCATCTCGTCTGGGAGGGTGATCGCTGGAAGTTGGACAGTGTGGATGTGAAACAAACCCAAACTGGGGAGTCAGAAGGAGGCGAGCAGTGACCAGAACTGTGAACCTATCACGACAATTCTGTATCGCAAAGTCCCGCTGCCTCTCGGTTGCGGGACTGCCAGCGCCCCCGGCGCGATTCGAACGCGCAGCCTGCGGATTCGAAGTCCGACGCTCTGTCCAATTGAGCTACGGGGGCAGGTGTGTATATTGTGATAAAAGCCGGATCAAGTCCGGCTTTCTGGGGTGAGTGATGGGATTCGAACCCACAATTTCCTGGGCCACAACCAGGTGCCTTAACCATTAGGCCACACCCACCAAGTGGGCATATTTTACCACAAAGTACACGAAGGAGCAAACTATGGTACTGCAAGCACCGCCAGTTCAACGCCATCAAGTCCAAATACTCACTGTCAATTTCCAGTTCAGCGGCCAACTGGAGGTAGTGGGGCCGGTGTCCAATTTTCTCAACGATCCGACTCGCAATAGTATTTCGCTCTACGAGGCCAGCCTGACACCACTGGCGCCGGGTATCCCGCTGGGAAGTCTATCCCGCCCCCACGTCGTCATTCGCAAGCCCCAGATCGTGTTCCTCTACCTCACCTCGGCCGAGGCCCGCGCTTTAATCCGCCCGTTCGCGCGGCGCGAACTGCTGGTGGCCTACACGCCGGTGGCCGTGTGCCGGGGTTACTTTCACCTGTCCGCCGAGGCCAGCGTGCGCGATTTTGTCGACACAGTCAACGCCGATTTGCTGCCCATCACCGAGGCGCACGTTTTCCCGTTCAACGCGCTCTCCGCCCCCTTTCCCACCGAGGCCGACCTGTTACTGGCAGGCCGCGCTTATTTGCAGTTCTACTACCCGGTGTGACCTCTCCGCCACGACCAGCATCACCTCGCTGCCGCCTGACCTGCTCCCTGATGATGCGTGGAACGAACCCGGCCTCCATCAGCACGGCCTCGCCACTGCTGGGGAGCGGCTCCCCCTGCCCCGTCACCCGATAGAAATACCCGATGAAACGAGAGAGCGGGTCACGCCCGCTCAAGCGGGCCCAGGCGACGACCAGACGCCTTTTGGGGTAAATATCTGCTTTGTGGCCGGGCAAGTACTGGTGGTAGCAATCCCCCGACGTAAAACAGCCCTGCTGCTCACACGAGCGGCAGAGCTGTTGTGTTCTCGTGCGTGGTGCGGCGCGCTACGGGAACTCGCGGACGGTGATGCGCTCCCTTCCTTTGTGGCTCTTGAGCGCCACGGCTATGACGACCCCTACGCTAACCAGCGGAACCAGCATGATCCACGGCCACAGCGGTACACTCATCGGCTCTGTATACCCACCGACCGGGTACACGACGATGACGGTGATTATGGCGCTGTCGGTCAGGGGGCCGGTGACGCCCAGCGCATTGTCGCTGATGGTGTAGGGAAAGGTGACGGTAAAGGGCACGGTGCCGGTATAGTTGTCGGGTGGATAGTAGGTCACCGTCTTGTCATTCCACGTGATGCTGCCGGTGATTGGTTGACCGACTGCGATGATGGTCAGGTTGGCGACGTCGCATAGGAGATTGTTCTCGTCGCTGTCGTTGTTCAGGACGTAGATGATGCGCGGTTTCCCCATGACCACGTAGACTATATCATCGTTAGCAATCGGGGGCAGGTTCTTTTCCACGTAGACGGTGATCCTGGCGGTAGCGGTCAAGGGGCCGGGAGGATAGGTACTGTCGTCCATGACGGTGTAGGTAAAGACGACGGTGCCGGTAAAGGTGTCGTTCGGCGGCGTGTAGGTCACGTCATTGGCGGTGAAGGTGACCGTACCGGTGTGCGGCGTGCCGACCGCGATCACCTCGAGATGATCGCCATCGGGGTCACTGTCGTTGTCCAGAACGTCAATGGTGATTGTGGCTGTCACACCCCGGTGTGTGCATGCCCAGTCATCCTGCGGCTCGGGTGGGTGGTTTACTGGCCCGGTGGTCGCGATCACGGAGGCGCTGGCGCTGTCGTATACCCTGGGAGCGGCGCCTGGTGGGTCGCCCCCGGCGGTCGCGTGGTTAGTCGTGGTTCTGTACAGTCTCTTTGAGCAAGTGTAGAGCCATACTTCACCTTTGTCCAACTCGTCGTTGCTGTTGGTGTCCCCGCTGGCAAAGGTCAGCGGGCTGCAATTGTCGTCAACCACGCTCACGTTCGAGAGTGACTCTTCACCCGAGTTCGCCAGCCGGTAGGTGTAGAGCACGGTCTCGCCGGGATAGATCACTACGGGGTCGGCGATCTTGATCAGGTTCAAGCCGGGGTGGGTCCAGTTGACCGCGCAGGGGGTGGGTGCGCCGCTGTGGATGCCACCGGTGTTCTCCCAATCGGCTGCGTCGTTCGTGTCGCTACTGTAGCGGTCGCGGCCCAGCGTGTCGCCTTGTAGCGTGCTCGTCACATAGTCGCCGTCGGACCACTGGCCGGCCGTCGCCGCCAGGTTATCGCCTGTTGTGTGGCTCAGAATCCCGTCATCGTCCCACTGCACAAAGTCAATCAGCGTGTTGATGTCGAACTGCGCCTCGGCGAACAGAGAGACCCGGCCTTCGGTGTCGTTCAGTGCGCCGGCCGTCCCGCTTCCAGCGTATAGATCGGTCTGGGAGTCGGTGCCGTCCGTCAGGTGAATGACCACGTAACTGTCGGGACCCAGCACAAAGTTGCTGCCACCCAGTTGCGGGATGGTGTAACTAAAGGTCACAGTATCGCTCACCTCTCCGGTGGCGCTGAGCACCTTTCCGGTCAGTATGATGTCGGTGGTGCCGGCGTTGTACAGTTCGATCCATTCGCCGCCGGCAACAGGATCGGCCATCACCTCGTTGATGACCAGATCCACTTCACGGACCTCGTCTTCGCCCACCACCACGTTGGCGACGTCTTGAGCCGTGTACCAGTGACCGAGTATGGGATCGGGGTCGTCGGTTCCGGTCGTACTGGCCACGCTGTGCAGCCATGTCCCGGTAAGAGTACCGCTCGGCACGACGGCGGCGACGACGAACTGATAGGAAGTAGTGGTCGTCATCTCGACGCCGTGATCCCAGGAGATTGTCCAGGAGCCGTCGGCGTTGTGTATCTCGGTCACGGTGGCGGTGGCGAGCAGTTGCGTGGGGCTGATGTAACTGCCCAGGGTATAGTCCATATTGGCGGGGATTTCGATAGTAGTGACCGGGTTGTACAACACCGTCTCCTCCGTCCATACATCGGCGGTGAAGGTGACGACCTCGCCGGGACGCCGCTGGTAGTGGCTGGGCAGGTAGACTATTGACGGGTCCGGATAGCGCGTGGGGGTGGCGTAGGCCATCCAGTTGTCGTTCCAGTTGGTGTTCATCACGTTGACGTACTTGTCTGCTTCGACGATGATGTACGGCCCTTCCGGGTCCTCTCTGCCAGAGTTGGGACGGTTGCCGTTGTGGATGGCCTCCCACTCGTCGCAATCCAGGGCGATGTCGTGATAGCCGCCCGTACCCGGTATGGACTCGGTTATGGTAAAGTGCCGCCAGATACGGCCGCTCATAAACTCGTTGATCACCACGCCTTGCTGCGGGCCGCTGCCGTCGCCACTGTAGCCGTCGTTCGCCGCGCCGGGAGTGCCCCAGTAGTCGCCCAGGTTGCTGGAACTGTTAGCGTGCGGGGTCGTGGCGTCAGCCCAGTTGGTGCTATTATTGGCCGAATTGGTCGGCGTGATGCGGGCCAGGGCAGCGTGAATACCGTGACTATCCCAGGTTTCGTCGTAACTGAAGGAATCGCTAAAGACCACGCCGCCGGTCAGCACGCCCTGCAGTGTCAGCGTGTCCTCTCCGTTCCCCAGTTTGAAATAGGGATACAGGTCGCCGTAGACAAAATCTGTCGGCTCTTCGGTCGCTTTCTCGTGATACTCTAGCAGATAGTAGTCACCAGCCGCGATGGTGCCCGAGAGATTGACCGACGCACCGTTTCCGTTCGTCAGCGTCCAGTCGCTCAAGTCAACGGTGTAAGGAGTGGTGTTATAGAGTTCGATCCACTCGCCGTAGGCGTCGGAGTCGTAAGCGATGACGTCCGTTTCTTCATTGGCAAAGACGTACAGGTGGGTGAGTTGGACGCTGCCAATGCCGTCCTCCAGGTCCGGCTCAGTGCCCGGCGGCCCCAGATAGGCCTCGAAACGCCGCCCCCTGGTGCCGGTCTCCGCCGAGACGTAGGTGGCGATGTCCGAGGTGCCATAGTTACCTGTCTCGAACCAGTTGGTCTCAAAGACGGAGACGTCCGCCGTCGCCAGCACCTCGAAAAAGTAATGCCCCTGTTGCCTGTTGTAAGCCCACGTGTATGTTAGCAAGTCTGCGCCGATGAGTTCCAGGTGACCGTGCGGCCCCAGGTGTTCGCTGTGTATATCGTCCCACTGCTGGAGATCCTTATTCCAACCGCGCACGGACACGTCGGCCCCCTCGTCGTATGTGACGATGCGCAACTCACGCTCCTTAGCACCTCTGCTGATATCACCTTCAGTGCCTTCGTTTATGTGGGCGTGAGGGATGCCAAAGTAAAAGGTGCGCCCGGTCAAGCGCCCACTCTTGCTGGGCACGTAAGCGCCGCCATCCCGCCGCCCCGAGTTGCCGGTGGAGTATCCCAAACGAGCACCGTATTGGAGGGCGACCCTCTTGTTGGTCAGGAGGTGATAGGTATGTCCCCTGGACAGGTCATCGTGTTGAGCATACACTTCCCACAGATCTTCTCCGGCGTTTAACGTCGCCGTCAAGACCACGGTGCCGGCAGCGTCACTCACCACGCTGGCCTTGCCGGTGCCAGTGTGAGCGATGTCGGTTACGTCAATCAACTTTACCAGCGTGTTGTCGGAATAGGCAATGGGGTCAAATTGCGGCCCATACACATCCACGTAAAAGTAAAAGTCGGTGCCGCCTCTGGTATTGTTGGTCGCCGGCATGAACTCGTGCTCCCAGTAGGAATTGCGGGTAAAGTTAGAGACGATGAGCGGTTTATGAGACATCACGCGGAAATAGTCTCCCTGGGTGATCTGCGGGCCGGTTCTGTCATCGTTGACCACCCCATCCTGGATACAGACCGCGAAACTCTCGCCCTTGTTCAGTTCTATGCCCATATAAGTATCGTCGTCGTCACCATCGGCGTCGTCGTCCACGATATCCACGATGGTGCCATCCTGCACGGCCGTCACCAGCAAGCCTGGGTCACGGGTGGTGTGGCTGTAGTTGGGAGGCACATAGTAACCGCCGCTAGGATACGTGATGGTGACACGGGTGGTGGCGGTGAGCAAGTCAGTCAGAGGATAGTGGGTGGCGGTGACGACGGCGGTGTATATGCCGGGCATCCCGTAGACGTGACTGGTCGTCTGGCCCGTGCCGGTGACATCATCGCCAAAGTCCCAGGCATACTCGACACTGCAACCGGCCGTGACTGTCGCGCTGAGAACCGTCGGCTGGCCCAGTATACTCCGGCTGCTGTTGAACGCCAGGAGACCCGCAATGGGGGTGTTAGCCACGGTGACGCTGACTTGGGCCGTGCCGGTCAAGGGGGTCAGGCCACCGCCTGGCGCATCTGTGACGGTGAGAGTAAAGGTGAGGACAGTCGCCGAATTGGGCGCCGTGAAGGTGGTGACGCTCGCCGCGTCGTCGCCAATCGTCGCAGGGGGCGCTCCGGTCTGCGTCCACTTGTAGGTGAGTAGGTGGTTCTCGGCGGGGTGGTCATAACTGCCGTTGCCGTCCAGCGTGCCGCTGTAGCCCAGGCAGACGACCGCCGGGTCTACCGATGCGACCGCAGTGGGCGCGTCGTTGACGGAGACGACCTCGACAGTGCTGGTGACGACGGCGCTGGTCTCGCCACAACTGTTTTCGACCACGAAATGGATGATGCGGTCTGCGGTGTCGGGGTCCTGCGAGATGTTGTTGTAGGTCACCGTGCCCAGGGCGGTCTCGTAGTTGGTAATGGTGTCCGACCCGCTCAGTCTCAGCACGCCGGTACCGGTGTTGTAACTGACTGTGATGGTGCTGTTGCCGGTGGCCGCCATCGCCTCGTCGGTGCCGTCCGGGTGGTTGGTGAGCGTCACTGTGGCCGACGCGATGAGGGGTGTGACACAACCGGTGGCAGTTATGACGGGGGCGTTGGTGATGTCCACCGTGCCACCGTCCTCGGTGAAGGTGGCGGTGTAGGTGATACCCGGCGCTGCCCCGTTCAGATCCAACTCTGGCGCGGCGAGAGGGGCGGCGCTGATCGTCGGCGGCGACAGCGATGGCGGCGAGATGCCTATCAGCAGAATGATTAGCGTGCCAACCGGCAGCAGGAATAGCATCCCCAGCCGGGCGAGCAAATGCGAACGTGTAGAGCACGTGTTACAAGACATTGTTACCTCCTATATCTATCTTGGACATTGTCAATTACTCAGGCATATCGTTCTGAGCTACACATAGCGCATTCGCGCCACTCATTATGCAAGAAACCAATGTTATCAAGGATTGTAAAGACCTGCCAGGTTTCCGCCAGAGCTTTTGTGAGTCAGATTCGACACGATTAACAGTGTATTTCCGTTCGAAAGTGCCTCATAAAACCTGGCAGGTCTGGTTCTCATCTCTTGATGACATTGAGATGATACCGGATTTCTCAATACAGATTGGCAAATCAGTTAAATCTGCTTAATCCGCTGACAGTCGTCTGCCGCTGTCAGTTTACCAAATTATCCATCCGGCAAGAGCATCTGAGTAGTTATCCTTGTTCATTGATTCGCTCCCACATCCGCGCCGCCAACTCCCGTGACCGGGCAGTGATGGCCTCTTCGTCGAGGGTGAGTAACACGCGGTCGCGCATCAACACCCGCCCGGCGCAGACAGTGGCCGTGATCGCCGAACCCTCGACGCCAAAGAGCAGGTGCCAGGGCAGGTTTCCCGCCGTCAGTGGTGTCGTAGGACAATAATCGAGCAATACCAGATCGGCGGCCGCGCCCTCGCGCAGTTCCCCCAACCCCAGATCGGGCCAAAAGACGCGGGCCAGGCGCCCGTTTTCGGCATAAGCCAGCCGCATCACCAGGTCGCCAGGCATCGCGCGCGGGTCACGCTGGGCCAGTTTATGCACCAGGTAGGCGGCCTTCATCTCGGCGAACATTAGATTGGAAAAGCCATCGTTGCCCAGACCAACGTTGACCCCGGCCTGCAGCAGTGCCTCCACCGGCGCCACTCCCACGCCGTTGTTCATGTTCGAGCGCGGCTGGTGCGTGACCCACGTGCCGGTCTCTGCCAACAGTTCGATCTCGCTCTCGTCCACGTGGACGCAGTGAGCAGTGATGGTGCGGGGACCGAGGATACCCGCGTCGTGCAGCCGCCGGATAACGCGCTGGCCTGACTTGTGCAGGGAGTCTTCCTGATCGGCCACGTCCTCGGCGGCGTGGATGTGGAAGCCCAGACCCAGATCGCTCGCAGCGGCGACGCAATCCGCCAGCGTCTCGTCGGAGAGGGTGAGCGAGGCGTGGAGGCCGAAAGATGTGGAGATTTGGGATTTGGGATTTGGGATTTGGGATTTGGCAAAACGCACGTTTTCACGGATGCCGGCCTGGGCGCGTTCTGGCCCATCCCGGTCGGTGACTTCGTAGCACAGACAGGCCCGCAACCCGGCCTCCTGCACTGCCTCGGCGATGACGTCGAGGCTGCCATCAATGGCATTGGGGCTGGCGTGATGGTCAATCAGCGTGGTCGTGCCGTGGCGGATGGCGTCCACCAGGCACACCAATGCCGAGTAGCGCACATCCTCCAGCGTGAGCGCCTTGTCCAGCCGCCACCACAGGCGCTCCAAGATTTGAGTAAAGTTGGCCGCAGGCTCACCGGGGATCGCCATCCCACGGGCAAAGGCTCCATAGAAATGGGTGTGGGCACACGAGGAAGCCGGGAGCACCAGTTGGCCCGCTGCGTCCCAACGTTCGGCGGTGGGATAAGCGGCGATCAGTGCGGCGCTTGTGCCGAGCGCGGTGATGCGTTCGCCCTCAATCAGTAACGCACCATCCTCGATGAGACGTGCTTCATCACCTAGAGTGGCTAGACGAGCGTGAGTGATAAGCATGGGGACACCTCCAAAATTTACCTTCCCGAAAGCTCCAACAGATGGTTTTTAGCTTTCGGGAAGGTATTGTACTGAATAATCCACATTAGGCAAGTGTGCACGTCCCTGGATATGCTCCGTGGCTGCGCTTGCCTTTTGCCCTATTTCTGGTAGACTTGGCCTGTGCCGCCATCGGGCGGTGCTTTTGTGATAGAGGAATTTGGCGGTGATGAGACGACTGCGTTGTTGTTCGCTTCTGGTATTGATCTGTGTGGTGTGCCTCGTGACTACCTGTGCGCGCCCTGCGCCGACGCCAACACCGGAGAGTGATGGCGCCGCCAAGCCGGTAGAATCCTCCGCGCCCGCCACTTTAACCCCAGTTCCTTCTCCCTCGCCGGCCTACCCCGGCGTCTACACGGGCACGCCCACACTCAACCCGACGCCCGCCGGCTTTTCCAACGACACGGGCGTAGAGTCCTACGTCGTGCAGCGCGGTGAGACGCTGAGTCTGATTGCCGCCGTGTTCGGCTGCACCATCGAGGAGATAGTCGCTGCCAACGGCCTGCCCGACGAGAACAGCATCCGCGCCGGCCAGACGCTCATCATCCCCACCACCGCCACCGAGACCGGCCCGGTCCTCAAACTGATCCCCGATAGCGAACTGGTCTACGGCCCGGCTTACATCCACTTTGACCTGGAGGGCTTTGTGGCCGGGCAGGGGGGCTACCTGGCTACCTACACCGAGGAGGTCGAAGGCAGCCTGCTCACCGGGGCAGAGATCGTCCAACTCGTGTCGCAGCGCTTTGGCGTGGGGCCACGGGTGCTGCTAACGCTCCTGGAACTGCGGGCCGGATGGGTCACTGAGCCGCAACCCGCCGTAGGGGCGCGGTCACCGCGCCCCTACGGCTACCCGTTGGGCCAGGTTCAGAGTTACCATGAGGGACTGTTCCAGCAACTGAGTTGGGCGGCGGTGCGGCTCAACGCGGGCTACTACGGCTGGAAGCGGGGCGACCACACGACAATGCGCTTGAGCAACGGAGTCCGCGCTGCCATCGCGCCAGGGCTCAATCCGGGCACCGCCGGCGTGCAAAACTGCCTGGCTGAACTGTCTGCCACCTGGGACGAGTGGCTGGTGTTGACTGGCCCCGACGGCTTTCTGGCTACCTACGAGCACCTTTTCGGCAATCCCTTCGCCTACACCGTGGACCCACTGGTGCCGCCCGACCTGGTGCAGCCCGAGTTACGGTTGCCGTGGGAGTCTGGGTACACCTGGTACTATACCGGCGGCCCGCACGGGGGTTGGGGGAACGGCAGTGGCCGCGCCGCGCTCGACTTTGTGCCGAGCGAAAGGTCGCTGGGGTGCGCGCCCTCGAAAGAATGGGCCACGGCCGCCGCGCCGGGGCTGGTGCTGCGCAGCGAGAACGGCGAAGTGTGGATGGACCTGGACGGCGATGGCTTTGAACAAAGCGGCTGGGTGCTGCTCTACCTGCACATCTACGCCGAGGGTCGCGTCGAGGCGGGCACCTACCTACAACGAGGACAGCGCATCGGGCATCCCTCCTGCGAAGGCGGGATTTCCGAGGCGACGCACCTCCACTTTGCCCGCCGCTACAACGGCGAGTGGATCCCCGCCGGCAGCGGGCCGGCGCCGATGGTGCTTTCGGGCTGGACGGCCCACGAAGACGTGATGCCCTACGATGGCACGCTGACTCGTGGCGACCAGGTGCGCACCGCCTACGAATGTTGGGAAGACGACTTTAACGGCCTGGTCTCGGATAACGAGCCTTAACCCTGATTGGCCGGAGGCCACAGTGCACATCGAACGTTTTGAACTGCGCTACATCCAACTGCCGCTCAAGCATCACTTTGAGACCAGTTTCGGGCGCTCCTTCCGGCGCGACACCATCGTCGTGCGCGCCTGGGCCGACGGCGTGGAGGGCTGGGGCGAGTCGCCGGTGGAGGACGGCCCCTGGTATTCGCCCGAAACGGTGGAGACCGCCTGGCACGTCCAGCGCTACTTTTTGATCCCGATGTTGCTGGGCCAAGAGATCGAGACGGCGGCCCAGGTCTTTGATTATCTGGCCCCCGTGCGCGGCCATCGCATGGCCAAGACCGGCCTGGAGGAGGCGCTGTGGGACGTGGAAGCGCGGCAGAAGGGAGCCTCGGTTGCGCAACTCTTGGGCGGCGTCCGCGAGCGCATCGAGAGCGGCGTCAGTATCGGCATCCAGGATACGCTGGAGGAACTGCTGGGGCGGGTGACCGGTTTCGTGGAGCGAGGCTACCGGCGCATCAAGATCAAGATCAAGCCGGGGTGGGACGTCGAGGCCGTGCGGGCGGTGCGCCGGGCCTTTCCCGAGATGCCGTTGATGGTGGACGCCAACTCTGCCTACCGGCTATCCGACGCCGACCACCTGGCCGCGCTGGATGAGTTCGGCCTGATGATGATCGAGCAGCCGCTGGCCTACGACGATATCTACGAACACAGTCTGCTCCAGCGCCGACTGTGTACGCCGCTGTGCCTGGACGAATCCATCCACACTCCGGCTCACGCGCTGGCGGCGCTGGAATTGGGCAGTTGCCGCATCATCAACATCAAGCCGGCCCGCGTGGGCGGGCTGGCGCAGGCCCGGCGCATCCACGACCTGTGCCTGGAACGAGACGTGCCGGTTTGGTGTGGGGGGCTGCTGGAGGTGGGCATCGGGCGGGCGCACAACGTCGCGATTGCCAGCCTGCCGGGCTACACACTGCCGGGTGACGTTTCTGCCAGTGACCGCTATTTCGAGCGCGACGTGATCGCCCCGCCCTTTGCGCTCAACCCCGACGGCACCATCACCGTGCCCACCGGCCCAGGCGTCGGCGTCGAGGTGGATCTTGATTTCCTGGAGCACGTGACGGTGCGGCGCGAAAACCTATGGTAGTAGCGACTTTAGTCGCCTGGAACGACTAAAGTCGTCACTACCATAGAACGACAGGGGCGCACCGTCGTGGTGCGCCCCCTACGCTGTTCGGGCCAGGCATTACTTGCTCAAAGCAGCGCGCACCTCTTCGAGATGCCCGGCGGAACCGAGCAGTTCGTTGCGGCTGGCAATGAACTTGGCGTACTCTGCCATATAGACCTTGCCGGCTGGCCGGAAATCGAATACTTCTGGATGGTCACGAAAGTACTCGCGGTGAACCCGGGTCCAGACGAGCCGCCCGTCGGTGTCTATGTTGATCTTGCAAACCCCCAGTTTGGCGGCAGGCAAGTACTGGTTGGGGTCAACTCCTTTAGCTCCCTTGAGCGCCCCCCCCGCAGCGTTGATGCGCGCGACTTCTTCCTGTGGGACGGAAGAGGAGCCGTGCAACACCAGCGGGAAACCCGGCACCAGGTTCTGGATAGCCTCCACGATCTCAAAGTGCAGCGCCTGGCTTCCCGCGAACTTGAACGCGCCGTGACTGGTCCCGACCGCACAAGCCAGGCTGTCACAGCCGGTGCGCTCGATGAACTCTACGGCCTGTTCAGGATCGGTCAGGTGAACCCGATCCTCACTGACGCTGACGTCTTCCTCGACGCCGCCCAGTTGCCCCAGTTCGGCCTCGACGCTGATGTCCTCGGCATGCGCACGCTCGACCACGCGCTTTGTAATGGCGACGTTCTCCTCGAAAGGAAAGGCACTGGCGTCAATCATCACCGAGGAGTAGAACCCGGACGCGATGCAATCGTAGCAGGTCTCCTCGTCGCCGTGATCGAGGTGCGTTGCAAAAACGGCCTGCGGAAAGATCTCGTCAGCCGCACGGATCATGTACTCGAGCATTTTCTTGTCCGTGTAAGCGCGTGCGCCCCTCGAGATCTGGACGATGAACGGCGACTGAGAAGTGATGTTGCCGCGGAAGAGCCCCATGGTCTGCTCGGCATTGTTGATGTTGTAGGCGCCAATGGCGTACTTGCCGTAAGCCTGCTCAAACAGTTGTGTAGTTGTGACAATCATACTTTGCCTCCTGTAAAAATGTATCTGTTCAATAAAGTGGGGCAGTGTAGCCGAGGTTTCCATACCTCGCGGGCATAACGCGCTATGGAAAGCGCGGCTACGTTAAGGTGGTGCGATTCTAGTGTGGCTCCCACCACATATAGATCAGCGCGTCGCCCCCGTGCTCATAGTACTCTACCTTTACCTCATAGGTGCCGGTCGCAGCCCAGTAATCACCGCAGTAGGCTATTCCGTTGTTCGCGTGCCACTCGTCCAGGACCAGATCTCCGCCTACCCAGATACGCGCACCGTCGTCGCTCATGGCACAGAAACGATAGGTGTCTGTCTTTAGATTCAATTTCGTCGTCCAGCGAGCGGAAAAGTGATCGCTCTGCACACCAGCCATGGGGCTATCGGTACCCCATTCGAACCCGATCCAAGGATCATAGCGCGTGGCGACCGGTGAACCCGTCAGGTCTTGGTTGTTGTAGAACTGGCCGAGCCAGCCTTCGCCAGGTGGCGGCGTGGTGGGAGCAGCAGTAGGCGTAGGTGTCGGTGTCGGCGTTGGCCCCGCTAACTGTTTCCACCAAAAGTACACGCGGGCGACCTGGATACGGTCATAGTATTCCACGTGGATAGTGTGATCGCCGCCCGACAGGGCCCGATCCGCAGTGTAGAGGCGCAACCCTCCGTCCCGCCAGCCGTTGATGATGCGCTCGCCGTCCACATAGACCCGCACGCCGTCATCCACCTTGGCATAGAAACGATATGTGCCCTCGGCAAAGTCAAAGGTCCCGGTCCAGCGCACAGAGAAAGAGTTGGTGGGCATTCCGCCCGCCGGCGGGCCATAAGCCCAGTTAAAGTTGATACTCTCGTCCTGGCGCGTGGTATAGACCGGCGTGGCCAACGTGACATTGCCAAAGTATTCGCCGAGCCAGGGGCCAGGGTACGAGACAGACGGCGACGGAGGCGGTTTGGGTGCAGGTGCGGGCGGCGTAGTGCCGGGGATGACGAGGCGTTGTCCCACGTAGATGTGGTTGAGATTGGTGACGCCATTGGCCCGTGCAATAGTCCACGCATTCACCCCGTAGCGCGCCGCGATGTACAGCAGCGTCTCACCCCGCCGCACCACGTGGACAGTCTGACCCGACCACCCCGCCGGGATGACGAGCCGCTGCCCGGCATAGATATGATTAGGGTTGGCAATACCGTTGGTCCGGGCAATGCTCCACATATCCACCCCGTAGCGGCGCGCGATGCTGTACAGTGTCTCGCCACGACGGACAATGTGGACGACGCTGCCTTTATTTGGCGCCGCCGATGCAGGCGCGACGCCGACCAAAAGCACCAGTGTCACGATCACCAGTACGATGGAGAGCCACTTGTTTCGCATTTCACACCTCCTCCTTGTTTTAGGGTAGCAGCCGATAACATCATGATACACGATACGCATGCCACTGTCAAGCCCCATTTCGAGGCCGTGGTGTGGGGGCGCGGTTATCGCGCCCCTACCAGGGCAACTCACCCAAGGCCCGCTCGACGGGTGGGACGAGTTCACCCGTCGTGTCGAGGTCCAGGGCGCGGATGAACGCCTCCCGCGCTTTCTGGTGCGCACCCTGAGCGGCCCATAGCCGACCCAGGTGGTAATGGGTCGCAGCCAGCGCCGGGTCGAGAGAGATGGCCCGCCAAAGGCTCGATTCCGCAGTGTCGTAATCCCCGACCTGAAAAGCCGCCCAGCCCCGCAGATCGTGAGCGCGGGCGTCGTCGGGCGAGAGGCGCACCAACTCGGCCGTGGTCTCAATGCCCTGCCCCTCGGCGGTGATGTTGTGATCGAGATAAAAGCGGGCCAGAACCTCCCACAGGGCCGCATCGTAAGGTTGCAGGGATACGGCCTCCCGTAGCCAGATCTCTGCCGCCACGTAGCGCCCCTCGGCTGCCCAGGTCTGGCCGATCTCGATACACGTGGCCGGATTGGTGGGGTCCAAATCGTAGGCCGTCTCGTACTCGGCACGGGCGGCGGCGATGTCGCCCAGCCGGTCGTAGTGCAACCCCAAAAAGATGTGGGCCACGGGCGAATCGGGGGCCAGCGCGACGGCCTGCCGCAAGTGGGGCCGGGCCTTGTCTGGGTGCCCCACAAGATCAAGCGCGTAGCCCAGATAAGCGTGGGCGTCGGGATAGTCGGGATTGTACGAGAGAGCCCGCTCGAACTGGCGCGCGGCCAGCGCCCACTCCTGCGCCTCGAACAGGGTGCGGCCCAAAAGCGCGCTGGCGTAGGCGGGGTCGTCCACTGCCCCCGCCTCTGCGAGTGCCACGAGCAGCCGGTTCGCCAGATCAGTCTGAGCGGAGAGGAGATGCCGGGTGGCGGCGGGGTCGTCGCCGAGCAACAGCGCCCCCAGTCGCTCGTGGGCTACAGAGTCGGTGGGGTCGGCCAGCAGCAGCGCCTGGTATTCGGCCCGTGCCGCGTCCCACTCCAACAGTTCGACGTAGGCGCGGGCGAGGGCGTGGCGCGTGGCGCAGTCGGCGGGCGCGAGCGCCAGCAGATATTGGGCGTGCTCAATGACGGCGGGCCAGTCGGCACGGGTAGCGTAAAAGGCAATCCACAGCCGTTCCGAAGCAGTCTCCTCCGCGCCCAGCCATTCAGCCTCGGAAATGGCGAACAGCGCCTCGTCGCTGCGTCCCCAGTCCAAGTAGACCTGGGCCAGATAGAGATGGGAAGTTGGATCGCCGGGCCGCAAGTGAGCAGCCTCCTGGTAGGCGGCGACGGCGGCGGTGCGCTCGGCCCTGGCGGCGTGCGCGTCTCCCTGACGCAAGAGGTCGAGGTAAGGCATATCGGCGGGGCGCAGGACGATGAGGAGGGCCACGGCAAGCAGTGCCAGGCACGGGACGGTGACGAGCAGGTGATGAGCAGGCTTACGGATCACGCCACCATTATAGTCCCAGATGGGAGAGAGGCAAGGGAGAAAGGGAAGGGGCTAGGGGCGAGGGCCGACTTGCGTATTGGCGGTCTATGGCTATAATTGTAGGCGGTTCAACGCCTATTACGCAATACGTATCACGCATTAACTTATGGACTTGGCCCTCACTCCCGAACACGAAATGACCCGCCAGATGGTGCGCGAGTTCGTCGAGCGCGAGGCGGCCCCCACCATCAAGGATTACGACAGCGCTCACAAGGTCAATCTCGATATCCTCCCCCGCATGGCCGAACTGGGCCTGCTGGGTATCTGTATCCCCACCCGCTACGGCGGGGCGGGGATGGACTATTTATGCCTGGGTCTGGCGTGCGAGGAACTGGAGCGGGTGGACTCGTCGTTGCGCGTCGTGCTGAGCGTCCACGTCGGGCTCAACAGCCTGGGATTGCTCCAATGGGGCACAGAGGCACAACAGAGGCGCTGGCTGACACCGCAGGCCCGGGGCGAGCGTTATGCCACCTGTGCGATGACCGAGCCGGATGCCGGGTCCGACGTGGCGGCGATGCGCACCACCGCCCGCCGCGAGGGTGACGTTTACGTGCTCAACGGCGAAAAGATGTGGATCAGTCTGGCCAACGTGGCCGACAATTTTATCATCTTTGCCAAAACCGATCCCCGCGCCGACCCACCCCACCGGGGCATCAGTGCCTTTATCGTCGAGCGAGAGATGGCGGGCGTGACGACGGGCGACATCCACGGCAAACTGGGAGTGCGGGCCGGCTCCACCGGCTGGATCAGCCTGGCCGACGTGGAGGTACCGGTCGAGAACCGGCTCGGCGAGGAGGGGGAGGGGTTCAAAATCGCGATGAGTTGCCTGGACAACGGGCGCTACACCGTGGCCGCCGGGGCGACGGGGCTCATTCGCGCCTGCCTGGAGGCGTCGGTGAAATATGCCCGCGAGCGGCGCACCTTTGGGCACGAGATCGGGCAGCACCAACTGATCCAGCAGATGATCGCCCGCATGGCGCGGGACTATGAGATGGCGCGGCTTTTGTACCTGCGGGCGGGATGGCTCAAAAACGAAGGGAAACGGAACACGCGAGAGACGAGCATGGCCAAGTGGTTCGCCACCGAGGCCAGTTTCGCCGCCGCCTCCGACGCGGTTCAAGTTCACGGGGCCTACGGCTACTGCGACGAGTACGACGTCGAGCGCTTTTTGCGCAACGCCAAAGGCGCCTGCATCTACGAAGGCTCCAGCCAGATCCACACACTGCTCCAGGCCCAGTATGCGCTGGGCTACCGGGATGACCGTCCGCTGCGCTGCGAGTTGCCGGCGTATGAAGCGGAAGAGTGACAGGAGGAGTATGATGATTGGACGAATTACGGTAAATCCACGCGTGTGTCACGGAAAACCCTGCGTGCGAGGTACCAGAATTATGGTAACATTGGTTCTGGAACTCTTGGAGGCTGGCTACACTTTTGGGCAGATCATTGAAGCCTACCCGCAACTTGTGGAAGGTGACATCCAGGCCTGCGTCACCAATCTACCAATCTACCAATTTACCAATCTAGGAGGTGAATCTTGCACATCGTAGTTTGCACCAAACAGACGCCCGACTCGGAAGCCAAAATGTCGGTGGACGACGCGGGCAACGTCTCCTGGGGTGAGTCGCCACTGATCATCAACCCCTGGGACGAGTACGCCGTGGAGGAGGCACTGACGCTCCGCGACGAGCACGGCGGAACTGTCACCGTCATCTCAATGGGGCCAGAGGGGGCGCTGGAGGCGCTCAAGCACGCCGTCGCGATGGGGTGTGACGAGGCCATCCGCGTGTGGGACGAATCTTGCGTTGGTTCCGACACTCTTGCCACCAGTTACGTGTTGGCTAAAACCATCGAAAAGATGGGCGACGTGGACCTGGTTCTCTGCGGCAAGTCGGCGATTGACGCCGAGACGTGGCAGACGGCGGGCGCTCTCGCCCACCGGCTGGGCTATCCCGCGCTGATGTACGTGATCAAGATTGCCGCACTGGACCCCGACGCAAAGACCATCACCGTCGAGCGGCTGCTGGAGGAGGGACGGCAGGTGGTCTCGGCATCGTTGCCCGCCGTGGCCGGCACGACCAAGGGCATCAACGAGCCGCGCTACACTTCATTCATCGGCATCCGCAAAGCGGCCCGGATGGAGTATCCCCTGTGGACGCCGGCCGACATCGGCGCGGAGGCCGACAAGGTGGGCGCGGCCGGCTCCGGCGTGCGCTGGCCGCAGGTCTTTGCACCGGCGGTGCGCGAGGGCGAGGCCGAAATCATCGCGGGCGAGACGGTCGAGGAAACGGCCGCGATCCTGGTCGAGAAACTCTTGGCCGAAAAAGTTGTATAGGAGGCGATGCAATGAGCAACGACCTCTTTGTTTGGATAGAACAGTTCAAGGGAGAGCCGGCAGCCGTTTCCTGGG
>CAYQTW010000001.1:0-32879 GCA_964420485.1 uncultured Anaerolineales bacterium | reverse complement strand
TCCCCGGCATCGGCAAGACCCACCTTGCCCAGGCTGCCGCCGAAAAAGCCTATCAACTGGGATTCCAGACCCTGTACGCCTGCGCCGTGGAGCCCTTCGGCCCCCCGGCTCCCTACAGCCCGCTGGATCAGGCCCTGCGTACCGGTTTGGAGATGATGGGGAGGACACCGTCTGATTTCTCCCCCCTGGCCCAGGCCGCTCTGTCTGCCCTCCTGCCCGACCGGCTATCACCCCCGGCCGGGCTGGACGCGGCTCACCTGGCTCCGGCCCATTTCCACGCTGCCCTGTCCAGTGTCCTGACCGGTCTGGCCGACCCCGGCCCCCTGCTTTTGATATTGGACGATCTGCACTGGGCCGACCCGTCCACCTGGGCTGTCCTGCACGCCCTGCTCCCCCGTCTGACCGGCAGCCACCTGGTCCTGATCGTGGCCTTCCGTCCCGCCGACCTGCCCGCCGGCATCTCTTCCTGGCCGGATCGTTTCGTCGCCCGTCCCGCCGTCCGCTCTCTCCCCCTGTCCCCGTTCTCACTAGAGGAAGTCACCCAGTTGACCACCCAACTACTGGGTCACATTCTACCCTCTCCCCTCGTTGCCCGCCTGCACCGGGAAACCGGAGGCAATCCCCTCTTCATCGTCGAGATGGTGCGTGGCCTGGCTGAGAAAGAGGATGGCCCGTCGGGAAAGGCTTTGCCCATTCCGGCCACTTTGCGGCAGGCTATCTCCGCTCGTCTGGGCAATCTGTCTCCCCAATCTCAACGCTTGCTGCACCAGGCAGCCGTGCTGGGTGACGATTTCGACTTTGACCTCATCAGGGCACTGAGCGGGAAGGATGACGAAGAGTGGCTTTTGGAGCAACTGGACGTGCTCCTGGACCGGGGGCTGCTGGTAGAGAAGAATGAACGCTATCGCTTCACCCATAGCCTGGTGCGGCGCGTCCTGTACGACGAGACCCATCCCCGGCGGCGACGGCTGTGGCACCGCCGGGCGGCCCAGACCCTGGCCCATCTGTCCCCGCGCCAGGTGGCCGCCCGCGCCCGCCACGCCAGAGCGGCCGAGGAATGGCCCCAGGCGTTGGAATTGGCGCTGACGGCGGCGGAGCAAGCACTGGCCCTCTTCGCCGTCGAAGAGGCGCTGGCCTTTTATCGCGTCGCCCAGGAAGCCGAGGAGCGCCTGGAGGACGTGTCCCCCGATGCCCGCCTCCGGCGGCTGCGGGGGCTGGCCCAGGCGCACCGGCTGCGCGGGGAAGACGAGGCCGAGGCCTGCGCCCTGGAGCAATGGCGAGAGACGGCCCGTTCCCTGGGCGCCCCGGAAGCGGAAGCCCTGGCTCTGGCCGCCCTGGCTGATAATCTCCGCCGCCGGGGATGCAGCAGCGACGCGCTGCCGCTGGCGCAGGAAGCGGTGCGCCTGGCTCGTCCGCGTGCCCTTTCTGCCTTGGCCCCCGCCTTGCACGCCCTGGGCTCCTGCCACGAGGCCCAGGGCGACCTGGCCACGGCCCCGGCCCTCTACCGGCAGGCAATGGACGCCGCCCAGCAGGCCAACGATCCGAGGCTAGAGGCGGAGTGCCTCAACAGCCTGGCCATCGTCCTGCATAATCAGGGGAACGAGGGAGAAGCCGCCAGCGCGTACCGCCGGGCCGCCGCTCTTTCCGCCGCCTGTGGCGACCGCCTCATGGAAAGCCGCGCCCTGAACAACCTGGCCATCATCCACACGCTGCACGGCGACCTGGGCCCGGCCCGCCGGGCCTATGAGGGCGTCCTGGCTGCCGTGGAGACCATGGGCAATCCCGAAGGCACTGGCCGGGTGCAACTCAACCTGGCCGAGGTGTGGATAAAGTGGGGCGATCTGGAGACAGCCCACGGTTACCTGATCTCTGCCCTGGAGCGGTTTACCCGCCTGGCCCGTCCCGTCGAGCAGGCCAGAGCCCTGATGGAATTAGCCCGGCTGGCCATCGTCGCCGCCGACCTCGAGCAAGCCCTCACCTTCCTCCGGCAGGCATATCCCCTCCTCCCACGCCAAGAGTTGCGGGAAGAACATCTCATGTTTCACTCCTACTCGGTAGACGTTCACCTGGCCCTGGGCGACGCGGCCACCGCCGCCGACCACACCGCTCAGTTCGCCCAGATGGCCCACCAAAGCGGGATGGGCTGGTTGGAGGGATTGGTGACTCTCCAGACGGGACAAGTCGCTGCCGCCCAGGGAGACCTGCCCGCCGCCGTGCAGTCTTTGCGATGGGCGGTGCAGGTACTGGGAACGCAGGGCTTCCAGGCCGAAGCCGCCAACGCCCAAACCGAACTCGGCCTGGTGCTCCATCGCCTGGGACGGGAGGGCGAGGCGGAGGAAATCCTATCTGCCGCCTGGGAAGAGATGGCCCGCCGGATGCTGCGCCCGGACGCAGCTCGCCTGTTGGCCCAACTGGGCCGGCCGCCGTCCCTGCCCGGCCAGCAGGCCGTCGAACTGCCCCGCCAGGCCGCGCCCCTCCGCCGCCACCTGACGCCGCAGGAGCGCATCACCATCCTCTGGACCCCGGACGCGGGCTCACTTGAGCCTTCCTTGCCCCGTGTTCCCCTGCGCCGGGCCCGCATCCGGCGGCTCCTCACCGAGGCTGCCGTCCAGACAGCCACTCCCGGCGTCCGGGACCTCTCCGGTGCCTTGAACGTCTCCCCGGCCACCATCAAGGCCGATCTGGCCGCCCTGCGCCAGGAAGGATGGCCGGCCTTCACCCGTGGACACTTTCCCCGTTAGCCCATAACTCGGCAGAGACGAAACTGAGACGCCGGTATGTTATACTCAAGTGTGTCCAATCGTTTTCACATATCACATCCTTGGAAGGAGGAAAAACAAATGAAAAACAAAACAACTCGTCAGATAGGCATCGCTCTGATCGTCCTGGTGTTTGCCAGCCTGGCCTGCGGTCTGGGAGGCGAGAAAGAGCCTACAGCGACGCCGGCGCCACCGCCCGCCACACAAGCGCCGCCGCCGCCGCCGACCAGTACGCCAGAGACCGCTGCGCCTGCGGGCAACGTGGTCTCGGCCGAGAGTGAGACTCTGGGAGTGCGGCTATCCTACCCGGAGGATTGGTTCTACGACGACTCCTTTTTCATCACCCTCTCCAGCGTTCCCGACGCCGATATATCTGGTGAGGAGATGCCGGAGGGAGTCGTCGTATTCATCATAGCCGGCCCGTCCGACGAGATGGAGATGGAAGGTTCGCCGGAGGACATGGTTGCAGAGGAATTTGGTGCTGGTGGCGACATGGAATTCCTGGGCGATCCGGTGGAGACCACCATCAATGAGGTTCCCGTTACCCTGATCGAGTTCCGCGCCACTGAAGCGGGAGAGACCATTCACGGCAAGGTCGCCATTTACGACAATGGCGCACAGGCCGCCGGGGTGATGGCGTTCGGCCCGGACGAACTGTGGGACGAGCACGCCGCCACCGTGGATGCCATCCTGGAGAGCATTGAACTCTTCGAGGGCAGCGGGTTTGACTTTGGCATCACGCCGCCGGGCGAGGAGGGCGAGTGGCGTGGTTATCTGGTCTATGGCGATTTAGTCAACGACGAGTTTGCCGGCGGCGACGTGCACAACTGGACTTTTGACGGCTCTGCCGGCGAATACGTCACCGTCATACTGAACCCGCTGGGAGAGGATATGGACGTGACTCTCCAACTGCTTGCTCCCGATGGCACAAGTCTACTCGAGATGGACGACGCATGGGCCGGTGAAGCGGAAATTCTGCTGGACTATGAGTTGCCGGACGATGGTGAATACACTATCATAGTCAGGGAATTGTTCGAGGAGCCGGGATATTACGAACTGGAACTCTTGGGCAGCCCCGATCCCATAGGCGCCATCGTGCCGCCCGGTGCAATCGAGCAGGGCGAACTCTTGGTCGGTGAAACGTTCATAGTGACGCTGGCCGAGGGCGAAAAGCACGCCTGGTTTCTGTACAGCACAGGGGTTAGCCAAAGGGTGGACGTCACTCTCACGCCGGACGCGGAGATGGACCTGCTCCTTTCCATCATCGCCCCCGATGGCACAATGCTGGTTGACGAACTGGACGAGGCCGGCGACGGTGAACCCGAAGTGGCGCAGTGCGTGACGTTGGAGCAGGAGGGTCAGTACATCGTCATCGTGGACGAATTCTGGGATATGACGGCCGGGGAGTACAGCCTGGAGGTCTCTGACTGCGGGGTGTGACGCTAGACTGAGCAAAACTCATGTTGCAACGTCTGACCATAATCATCCGCCTACAACAAGAGACCGGCGACAAAGAATGGCACGGCCAGGTGGAGACGATTAGCCCGCGCCAGGTGGCTGTTTTCCGGCAGCGGAGTGAACTGTGGGCGCTTCTGGAAGGGTGGCTGGGGCAGCCGGCTCACACGACATCCATCGGGGAGAGCGAATTCTCTCAGACTAAACAGGAGAGGAGGTGATGACGCGACCTATTTCGACGAACCGAGACTTGAAATCAGCACGTTTCACGCAACACCACAATCAAATAGTGAAAGGAGATTCCGATGAACCGTAAACTCTGTCAGCCTTCAAACCCGCAATGACAGTGCCATCACCACGCAGGCAGAGTACACGTACAACACTGCCATCACCGTCACCAGCACGAGTGATCCTGACACCAGCCCAGGTTATACCTGCTACCGGGATCTTGTCGGCCCGCCGGCACCTGCGCCCGATGTATTTGCACCCTGCGCCGGGCCATCGTCGAGGCCAGTGCAATGGATGGCGCAGACCGTCCCATCCTCATCAAGTTCAACATTCCACTCACCGATACGGGATACAATAGCGGTCTCGGCGTCTGGAAAATCGAACTGGCCGGCGACCTGCCTTATGTGAAAGGCGGACAGGTCATCATTGATGGCGACACGCAGGGCGAGATCGGCGGGCGCACGGACGGCCCCAGGGTCATCATCAACTGTCATTGAACAGGTAAAGGAGCGCTTCGGCATCTCCACGGTCTACCGCACCACGGTCAGCCCCGTCATCGGCACGCACGTCGGGCCGGGGACCGTCGGTATCGCTTTCTACCCGGAATAACCGTACTGAACAATCCGTCACCTCGACCGCGCGTATCTTCTCAATATCCTGGGGTAGGGGCAGGACTTGCTCTTGCCCACAAGGGCGACCGCAAGGGTTCGCCCCTACCTATTGAGAAGATACGACCGCGCCCTAGATTCGGGGCGCGGTCGTTCGTTACAAGTCGGCGGGTGCGAGGTCCTATACTGCTTGACAACGGCCAGAACCGTGGTAAAATGCGAGTGCTCACTCATTTATTGAGTGAGCACTCATCGCAACAGGAGGCCGTTATGGTCAACGAGCAATCTACCACTCGTCGCCAGCGGCGCATTGCGCGCCGCCGCCGCGAGATTCTCGACGCTGCCGCGAGGGTGTTCGCCGAGAAGGGCTTTCACCGTGCCACCACCAAAGAGATCGCCGCCGCCGCTGACGTGTCGGAGGGCACTATCTATAATTATTTTGGCGGCAAGCGCGAGATACTATTGGCCATCGTCAACGAGACAGAGACACCGATGGTGGCCGCCCTGCTGGAAATGGGCGAGTTGGGAGACCGCGAGGCGATGGTCGAGATGATCGAAAAGGGGCTGAGTATTACCGAAGCCCAACTGCCCTTCAATCGCACCTTGTTCAGCGAGGTCTGGGTGGACAACGGCATCCTGGAGGAATCCATCGCCGCGCGGATCAGGCAAATCCACCAACTGCTGACAAAATACATTGCCGAGCGCATCACCGCCGGGGTCTTTCGTCCCGTTGACCCGGCGTTGGTCGCGCAGTTGGTGCTGGGCATGTTCGGAAGTCTAATAGTGCCGGCTATTCGCGGGATGGCACCGCTGCCTTCGGCGGAGAAGCGGCGTGCTTTGGCCGAGGCTATGGTGGACTTGCTCCTGGACGGCGTCCGCGTCAGTACGTAAAGAACACGGATTTCCAGGATTGAACGGATTTTACGCCGATTGATCTGTAAATCCTGCGCATCCGTGTTCTCTATCTGAGGTAAACCATGCTGCGACGAATCTGGGCCGTGATACAAAAAGAATTCATCCAGACCCTCCGGGACCGGCGCACGCTGATGCTGATGCTCAGTATGCCCATTATCCAGTTGCTCCTCTTTGGTTACGCGCTCAATATGAATGTGGACCACATCCCGACAATCGTGGCCGACCAGAGCCGCGATAGCGCCAGTCAGGCATACGTGGACGCGGCGGTGGTCTCGGGCTATTTCGACGTCGTCGAGTACGTGCCCAGCCAGGCTGACGTGATCCAGGCCATTGACGAGGGGCGCGTCCAGGCGGGCATCGTGATCCCCCCCGACTTTGGCGCCCGTGTGGAGCGTGGCGACGCTCAAGTGCTCTTTTTGGTAGATGGCTCGGACCTCTTCACCTCCCAGTCGGCCTATAACGCCGCCACCATCATCGCCGAGGCCCACGCGACCGAGGTATTGATGGAAAAGGTGGAACGTTCGGGGCTGGTGGCGGACGGGGAGAGTTTCCTGCCCTTCGACGCGCTCGTCCGCATCCTCTACAACCCGGATATGGAGACGTTGTGGTTCATTATCCCCGGCATGTGCGCCATGCTTTTGCAAACCCAAACTATCGTCTTGACCGCCGCCGCCGTGGTGCGCGAGCGCGAGACGGGCACCGTCGAGCAAATCCTCGTTACCCCCATCCGGCCCGGCGAACTCTTGGTGGGCAAAATTGCTCCCAACATACTCATTGCCATGATCAATCTGCTGACCGTCCTCGCAATTGGCGCCTGGGGGTTCGGCGTACCTTTTCAGGGCAACTTTGGGCTCTTTTTCGGGCTGGCCTTTATATACGTCTTTTCTGGATTAGGGCTGGGGTTATTGATCTCGACTGTCGCGCAAAATCAAAGGCAGACTCAGCAACTGATCATGGTGATGATGTTGTTGGGAGTCATTCTCTCGGGATTCATGTTCCCGCGCGAGGCGATGCCTGTCCTTTTGCGCCTCGCCGGCAACCTGTTCCCACTGACATATTTCATCCCCATTTCGCGGGGCATTATCACCAAGGGCGTCGGCATCACATTCTTTTGGGATCAGGCCGTCGCGATAGCCATCTACAGCGTCGTGATCATGTTCGCTGCTTCTCGCGTGTTCAAGCAAGGGCTGGACTAGAAAACCTTCCCGAAAGCTCGCAGCTTTCGGGAAGGTCACCAGGAAAAGACAGTATGCGGAAATCGTTACAGCGCATCGGCGCTCTCATTCAAAAAGAGACCATCCAGATTCTACGAGATTGGCGCACGCTGGTAATGATCCTGGCCCTGCCGCTCATCGAGATGTTTCTCTTTGCCTACGCTGTGACGCTGACGATAGATCACATCCCCACAGCCGTCGCCGATATGAGCCGGGACGCCCGCAGCCGGGCCTTTGTCGAGGCACTGGAAATCTCGGGGTATTTCGATATGGAGATGCACGTGGAGGGCAAGGAGCAGGTACTCCAGGCCATCGGCGAGGGACAGGTCAAGGCTGGCGTCGTGATCCCGCCAGACTTTGCGGCGCAGGTCGAGCGC
The DNA here is from genome assembly GCA_964420485.1 of uncultured Anaerolineales bacterium. GTDB lineage: Bacteria > Chloroflexota > Anaerolineae > B4-G1 > B4-G1 > CAYQTW01. The sequence goes on along the minus strand of CAYQTW010000001.1, from coordinate 25,323 downwards.
GGCGACGCCCAGGCGCTGATCGTCCTCGACGGCTCCGATTCGTTCACCGTGCAAGCGGGTTACAGCGCGGCGAGCGCCATCGCCCAGGCGCAGGGGATGGAGTTGATGCTGGAGAAAGCGGGCCATAAGGGTCTGGGCGGCATTGGATCGCTCCCCATCTATACCTCCACCCGCGTTCTCTACAACCCCAACATGGACGGCTTGATGTTTATGATACCGGGGATAGCGGCGCTGCTAATGTTGCTGCTGACAATCGCCCAGGTATCCACGTCCGTGGTGCGCGAGCGCGAACTGGGCACCCTGGAGCAAATGCTGGTTACACCTGTCCGCCCACTCGAACTCATCGTGGGCAAAATAGCGCCCAATATTCTGCTGACGGCCATCAATATGTTGATTATCATCCTGGCCGGGGTTTTCTGGTTCGACGTGCCCTTTCGTGGCAGCCCGTGGCTCTTTGCCTGGCTCTCTCTGTTGTACATTGTCTCTGGGCTGGGCCTGGGGTTGCTGGTCTCGACGGTTGCGCAAACGCAAAAGCAGGCTCAACAGATCACGACCATGTTGATGCTGCTAGGCATGTTGTTGACCGGCCTCATCTATCCCCGCGCACCGATGCCGCCCGTGGTGCGGGCCTTTGGCAATCTCATCCCGGCGACCTATTTCATCCGCATCGCCCGGGGCGTCATCACCAAGGGAGTTGGGCTATCCTTTATGTGGAGCGATGTGCTCGTCCTTGTCATCTACGGAGCCGTAACGATGGTGCTCGCGGCGGTGACGTTCAAGAAAAGGCTGGATTAGATGTGAGAACACGGATTGGCAGGATTGGCGGATCAGAAATCCGCCAATGTCCTGGAATCCGCGTTCTGAGGTGGATTTGTGACTGAGGTAACTATCTCGACTCACGATTTGGTGAAACAGTTCAAGACCAGGCGCGGCACGGTGACGGCCGTGGACGGCGTGACGCTGCAAGTGCGGCGCGGCGAGACCTATGGCCTCATCGGGCCGGACGGGGCGGGCAAGACGACGACCACCCGCACGATCCTGGGGCTGCTCACGCGCACCGCCGGTGAGAGCAGTGTCCTGGGTTACGATTCCATGCGCGACACCTACGAAATCCGCGAGCGTGTGGGCTACATCGCCCAGCAGTTTGCCCTCCCCGGCGACCTGACGGTGATGGAGAACATGCGCTTCTTCGCCAACGTCCAGGGAGTCAGCCGGGAGGAACAACAAAAGCGCATCCCCGAACTGCTCGAGTTCGCCGGTTTGGGCGACTTTACCAAACGGCTGGCCGGGCGACTCTCCGGCGGGATGAAGAAAAAACTGGCCCTGGCGTGCAGCCTGGTCCACGAACCCCAGGTGGTGATGATGGACGAGCCAACGCTGGGCGTGGACCCGGTCAGCCGCCGCGAGTTCTGGAACCTGCTGGGAGACCTGCGCACGGAAAAAGGGACCACGATATTTGTCTGCACCCCCTACATGGACGAAGCGGAGCGTTGCAACTGGGTGGGGTTGATGTACCAGGGTCGCCTCATCGCCCACGACTCGCCGGAGACGATCAGGCATACGGCGCCGGGGCGCTTGCTCGAGTTCACCCCCTCGAATTTCGTGCCAGCCTGGCGACTGGTCGAAGAGATGGAGGGAATGTTGGAGGTGCAAACCTATGGGGCCATGCTCCACGTCTTTGTGGACGACGTGGAGAGACGGAGGCGGGAGATCGAGGCCGCGCTGGCCGCCCAGGGAATCACCTGCGCGGGGATGCGCGAGATCGAGCCACGGATGGAGGAGGCGTTTATCTCACTCATCCGCAAGCAGCGGGGGGATGCGTGAGCGAATACACTATCGAGGTCGAGAACCTGACCAAACGTTTCGGCGACTTTGTCGCCGTGGATCGTGTCAGTTTCCGCGTGAAACAGGGCGAAGTCTACGGCTGGCTAGGCCCCAACGGCGCGGGCAAGACGACGACGATCCGCTTGTTGCTGGGCTTGCTCAAGATCACCTCGGGCAGCGCCCGCGTGCTGGGCTACGATCCGAGCACCGAGACCAAAGCGATGCAGGCCCACGTCGGCTACATGTCGCAACTATTCACACTGTACAACGATCTCACCGCCCGCGAGAACATCCGCTTTTACGGCCAGGCCTACGGGCTGCGGCGGGACGAGTTGCAGCAGCGCCAGGCCGAGATCATCGAGATGGCCGGGCTGCAAGGGCGCGAGAATGAACTCACCGCCAATCTCTCCGGCGGCTGGAAGCAGCGGCTGGCTCTGGGCTGCGCCATCGTCCACAAACCAAAAGTCGTCTTCCTGGACGAGCCTACCGCCGGGGTGGACCCCATCAGCCGGCGCGAGTTCTGGGGCCTGATCTATGCCATGGCCAAAAAGGGCGTGACCGTTCTGGTCACCACCCACTATATGGACGAGGCCGAGTTGTGCCAGCGGGTCGGGTTCCTCAGCCAGGGGCGGCTGGTGGCGCTAGATACTCCCGGTCAGCTCAAAGAGACACAGATGCGCGGGCAGGTCTTGGAGATCAACGCGCTCGACCCAGAGCGGGCGATGCGCGCACTAAAGAACGCCCAGGCGAGCGGGCGATTGCCCTTTGACGAGGTCGCCTTTTACGGCGCGCAGATCCACGCCGTCGTGCCCGACGCGGAAGCGTTCAAACAACCTGTCCGCGCGCTGCTGGAACGTGAGGGAGTAAAAGTACACGGAGTCGAATGGATCGCCCCGACGCTGGAGGATGTTTTCATCTCGGCGGTCAGGCCAGCGCGGGACGAGACGTAGCGAAAAGTTGACGTGATGACAAATAACAACCTGGTCATTGAGATACACGGCTTGACGAAACAGTTCAAGAATGTCACCGCCGTGGATGGGCTCAATCTGAACATCCGGCGCGGGGAGATTTTCGGCTTACTGGGGCCGGACGGTGCGGGCAAGACGACGACGATCCGCATGCTGTGCGCGATTATGGACCCCAGCGCGGGCCGCGCCAGTGTGGCCGGGTTCGACACGGTGAAGCAGCCGGAAGAGATCAAAAAGCGCATCGGCTACATGGCGCAGCAGTTCTCCCTCTACGGCGACCTGACAGTGCTGGAGAACTTGGTCTTCTTCGCCGACATCTTCCAGGTGGGGCGACAGGAGCGAGAGCAGCGCATCGCTCGCTTGCTGGAGTTCGCCCGCTTGACCGAGTTTCACAAGCGGCGGGCGGCGCACCTTTCGGGCGGTATGCAGAAAAAACTGGCGCTGGCCTGCACGCTGATCCACCGGCCCGAGGTCATCTTCCTCGACGAGCCAACCACCGGCGTGGACCCGGTCTCGCGGCGAGAGTTCTGGGACATTCTGACTGAACTGCACCTGCGGGGGGTGACGCTCTTTGTCAGCACCCCCTACATGGACGAGGCGGAGCGTTGCTCGCGGGTGGCGCTGATGTTTGAGGGGAACGTCATAGTCTGCGACGCACCGGAGCGCATCAAGGGACTGGTAGAGGGGGAGTTGCTGGAACTGCGGCCCGACCGGCTGCGGGAGGCGAGCCGTGTCATTGAGAACCTCCCCGGTGTGCTGGAGGTGCAAACCTACGGCGACCTGCTACACGTGTTCGTGGACGATGCCGAGCGGCGAAAGTTGGATATTCAGGGAGTGTTGAGCGACGTCGGGATTGACGTGCAGGGGTTGCGCCAGACCCGCCCGCGGATGGAGGAGGCGTTCATTTCGCTTATCCGCAAGCGAGTGGAAGAGAGGTGAGATTACATTTTACGCATTACGCAGCACGTGAAGCATAAAACGTGAAACGTGACAGGGAGCTTCGCATTGTGAATCAGTATGCCGTTGAAGTAACTAACCTGACGAAAAAGTTCGGCGACTTTGTCGCCGTGAGTGGCGTGACGTTCAACATCCGGCGTGGACAGATCTTTGGCTTCCTGGGCCCCAACGGCGCGGGCAAGACGACGACGATTCGGATGCTCCTGTGCCTCCTGCGCCCCACGTCGGGCCAGGCGACCGTGCTGGATTACGACATCGTGCGCCAGCCGGAGGAGATTCGCAGGCACATCGGCTACATGTCCCAGCGGTTCAGCCTCTACAATGATCTGACAGTGAGCGAGAACCTGGATTTCTACGGGCGCACTTATGGCGTGCGCGGCGAGCGGCTGCGGAAGCGCAAGCAGTTCATCATTGAGATGGCCGGCCTGCAGGGGCGTGAGAGAGAGTTGACGCGCAATCTCTCCGGCGGCTGGAAACAACGGCTGGCCCTGGGCGCGGCCATCCTCCACGAGCCGGAGATGCTTTTCCTGGACGAGCCGACCGCCGGGGTGGACCCCATCTCCCGCCGGGCTTTCTGGGACTTGTTGTACGAGTTGGCCGAGGATGGGACGACGATATTCGTCACCACGCACTACATGGACGAGGCCGAGCACTGTCAAGACCTGGCCTTCATCCACAACGGGCGCATCATCGCCCAGGGCTCGCCGGAGGAGATAAAACTGCACAAGATGCGCGGGCAGGTGTTGGAGATTGACTGCACTCAGCCCGACACGGCCATCGGTCTGCTGCGGGAGATGGGCCTGTTCGAGGAGGTCGCGCTCTATGGCGCGTTGATTCACGTCGTCGCCGACGGCGTGGTGGAGCAGAAGCCCCGCATCGCGCAGGCTCTGGCCGAGGCTGGTGTGCAGGTGCGAGCGATGGACGTTATCGCTCCGTCGCTGGAGGATGTTTTCATCTCTAACGTGCGGGAGAACACAGATTGGCAGGATTAACGGATCAGATCAGATAATCCCGCCCATCCGTGTTCTGAGATGGAGAACAAGATTGACAGGATTAGCGGATTAGGAGTAAGGATATGAAACGAAAGCGAATCGTTCCGATCATCATCATCGCCGTGGTCGTCATTGCCGCGGCAGTGGCAGGCATCTACTTCGCCACAAATCCGGCTGCCTGGCGCCAGGTGCAGGTGCAATTGGCGCTGGCCGAGACCGAGACGAGCGACCTGACCGCCTCCGGGTTCATCGAGGCCGAGGAGGTCTCCATCGCGCCGGAACTGGGCGGGCGCGTGGTCGGGTTGCTAGTGGACGAGGGAGACGAGGTCAAAGCAGGGCAGGTGCTGGTGCGACTGGACGGGACGCTGCTGGAGGCTCAGATCGAGGTGGCCCAGGCAGCGCTGGACGTGGCCGAGGCGGGGTTGGCCCAGGCACGGGCAGGGGCCCGCCCGGAGCAGATCCGGCAGGCAGAGGCCGCGCTGGCCCAGGCCGAAGCGGCCCGTGACGGAGCCTACCAGTCCTGGCAGGATGCTCTCGCCATCCGAGATAACCCCCAGGAACTGGACGCCCAGATCGCCCAGGCGAGAGCACAAGTAGCCGCAGCCGAGGCCGGGCTGGCCCAGGCCACCGCGCTGAAGGACGCAGCCGAGATCGGCGACGACGCCTACTGGGACGGGATGGAGGCCCTCGCGGAAGCGCAGGAGGAGTTGAACAAGATCCCCGAGCCCTACCGTCCCACCATGCCGGGGATGCAACTGGACGTTCACCTCATCCCCAACGCTTACTGGAAATCCTGGGTGGGCGTCAACACGGCCCAGGCCGGGCTGGACGGAGCGCGGGCTGCGTTGAGCGATCTCTACGCCATACGGGACAATCCCCAGGAACTGAACGGTCAGGTGGACGCGCTCGAAGCGCAATACAAAACCGCCGAGGCTGCCGTCCATCAGGCCCAGGCTCAGGTGGATGCGCTGCGGGCGGGGGCCACCGAGGAGGAAATCGCCGCAGTCGAGGCACAAGTAGAACAGGCCCAGACCGCGCTCGACTCGCTGATGGTGTATCGTGACAAGCTGATCATCGCCGCACCGGCCGGCGGGCTGGTGCTGGAATGTAGCACCCACGAGGGAGAACTGGCCACGCCCGGAGCCACCCTGCTCACGCTGGGTGACTTGGACGAGGTAACACTGACCATCTACGTGCCGGAGGACAGGCTAGGACAGGTGCACATCGGCCAACAGGTAGAGGTGCAGGTGGATAGTTTCCCAGAACGCATCTTTGCCGGTACCGTAGTCGCCATCGCCCACGAGGCAGAGTTCACCCCGCGCAACGTCCAGACGCAGGAAGAGCGGGTGAATATGGTCTTTGCCGTGGACGTGCTCATCCCCAATCCCGACCACGCTCTCAAGCCAGGTCTACCCGCCGACGCGACGATCATTACCGAGGAGCAATAGAATGAGCGAATTAGCGAATCAGCGAATCAGCGAATCAGCGAATCAGCGAGTCAGCGAGTCAGCGACTTGGCTCGTCGTATGTGGTATGTTGCTTGTCGTTTTGCTGGCTGGCTGTGCCAGCGTTCAGGCTGAAGGGCCGCTTACTGCCTCTGGCTTTATCGAGGGTGAGGAGGTGATCGTCGCGCCGGAGACGTCGGGGCGTATTGCCGAGATGGTGGTGGATCGCGGAGATATGGTGCGAGCAGGCGACGTGCTGGTACGCCTGGATGACGCGGTGCTCCAGACCCAGCGATTGGAAGCCGAGGCAGGACTGGCGGCCGCTCACGCTAATCTGGCCCGCGTGCTGACCGGCGCACGCCCGGAAGAGATCTCTGCTGCGCGGGCCGCGCTGGCCCAGGCGGAGGCCCAACGGGACGGGGCGGCCCAGGCCGTGATCAACGCTTCGGAAGCGATCAGCAATCCTCTGGCGCTCAACGCAGAGATCAGCGCTGCCCGCACTCAGGTGCGCCTGGCCGAGCAGAATGTCGAGATGGCCGAGGCAAACCTGGCAGAGATGGAACTGAAGCACGACGTCTACGCCGAGCAAGGGGGAGACACGGAGCGCGTGTGGGACTTGCAGTTGCGGGCATCGCAGGCGGCGCTGGCGCAGGCGCAGGCCGAACTGAAAGGCGCTCAGCAGTACTACTACGCTCAATTGGATATGCGCGCCAATCCACTCACGCTCGAGGCCGAACTCCACAGCGCGGAGATGCAATACCAGATCGCCGAGGCACAGGTGGCCGCTGCGCAAGCGACGCTGGATGAACTGGAGGCCGGCCCGACCGAGGAACAGATTGCAGTGGCCGAAGCCCAGGTGCGACAGGCCGAGGCCGCCGTGCGCCTGATTGACGTCCAAATCTCCAAACTCACATTGACCGGGCCGATGGACGGCATTGTCACCAGCCGTGGCGCCCAGACCGGGGAGACGGCCATGGCCGGCGCGCCGCTGCTCACCATCGCCAATCTGGACCAGGTGACGTTGGTCATCTACGTTCCCGAAAATCGCGTCGGGCAGGTGCAATTGGGCCAGGAGGTGGATGTGCAGGTGGATTCTTTCCCAGACCGTGTGTTCACGGGGGAAGTAGTGAACATTGCTGGCGAGGCCGAGTTCACCCCGCGCAACGTGCAGACGCAGGAGGAGCGCGTCAACCTGGTCTTTGCCGTCAAGGTGCGCATCCCCAACTCTGATTATGCCCTCAAGCCGGGTATGCCGGCCGACGCGACGCTCCAGCCGTAGCAACAAACCGCAGCCTGTCATTCTGAGCCGGAGCGCAGCGGAGGCGAAGAATCTCGCCATGGACAGGCAGTATGGGCACTGTAACGTGAGATTCTTCGCTTCACTGCGTTCTGCTCAGAATGACACTGAGATGATTATTCTTCTGGAACAGCCCCAAAACGCACGAGCAGCCGGTCGCGCAATTCTGCATCTCGTCCCACCGCTTCCATCAGGCGCGGCCACGCCCGCGCGAACTCGAAGTAGCGTGGCGCGGACTCGACCGCATGGTGTCGGGCCTGGGCAACGATAGTCTCCGGCGAGCCGAAACGTGCGGTTGCCTCCGGCGTGGCCTGGACTCGCAACGCCTCCAATGCCTGTTCCTCGACGTCGTCGCGCAGGAAGCGACCGGGGTATGGGTCGAACAAGGTCGGGTCCGCGCCTGCTAGATGCAGTTTCTCCCGCTCGTAGACAAAGCGCAGCACGTCCTGGTGCAGTTTGCTCCAGGTGGGAGCGCTGTGCGAACTATCTGGCGCATCGGGCGGCAGATGAGTGATCACCAGTTGCTTATCCAACCAGAATTTGAATCCTGCCAGGCGGGCGTTGATCAAGTGGTCAATGTCCTCGCCGCGCGTGATGCCCGGGTCGAACCCCACACGGGTGAACAGGTCACGGTGAAAGACCGTGTTCCCACCAAAGGCTACCGGCGTCGAAACCAACCGGCCCGGCGCGGCCTGCAGCGCTCGCGTGCCCTCGTTCATGATGGTGCTCTTGTCCATAAAGATGTTGCCCGTGCGCGACCGCTCCGGCTGCATCACGTCGCCGCCGGCGTCGAGATAAAAGCCGGCCAGCCCCAGCACCCGCTCGCCCTCGTGCTCACGCCCCACGAAATGCAGCGCAGTTTGCAAATAGTCGGGCGCCACGATCTCATCGTCGTCCAGGGCGACGATGACCTCGGCACCGAGGGCGTGGGGGAGCAGTAATTGCAGGTTGCGCACGCCTGCATAGCCGCGCATCTGAACGTGGCCAGCCAGGCTGGGGTGGCGCCGGCGAATAAAGGCAGCGTCGGCCTCGGTTGCCTGGGCGATGGGATAGTGAGCGCGGAAAGGGGCAATGAGGCCGGCCACCCTGTCAGCAACGGCCTGCTCCAGTTCGGGATGTGTCGCGGCGGTGAGGATGAGCACGCTGAACTCGGGGCCTCGTAGCGCGACCAGGCTCTCCAGCAGGCGCGGCAGCGTACTCTCACCGTCCAGTGGCGTGGGATGGTCGTAGACGGTCTCGACCGGCCCGTCCGCTCGCGCGCTGCCCCAGGTCCAATAAGTGGGAACGATAATAACACTGTTGGTCATTGAATACCCTCTGCGATGGGACCAAGGTCGGAAAGCCTGGCCCAGGCCACGCCTACCACCCTGTCACCACCACCGTAATAGATCATAATTTCGTCGTCGTCCTCAATGATCTGGCCGGCGTCTCGCGCTCTGGCTACAGCGCCATCGGTAAACACCACGTTAGGAGCCCAACCGTAGAGTTCATAATCTTCTTCGGGAATAAATATAGGATCAGCAGAGCGGTAGAGGACTTGCTCTGGGTCATCAAGGTCCAGCAAGGCCACACCCAGCATGTAGCACCTGCGGCCTCTCTCTATCCCGACCCCGTGGTATATCAGCAGCCATCCATGCCGGGTCTTCAAGACCTGCGCCCCGGCTCCCACCCGCTCGGAATCCCACATTCCAGGGCGGGCTTTCATGACAACCTCAAAGTCGGCCGGCCACGGCGTTTCCAGCGTGTCCGAATAACTGATCGCTATGTCGCGCACCTGACCGCGTATCGGCCGGCGCAACACTGCGTATTGGCCGTTGATTTTCTGGGGGAACAGAACGGCGTTTCTATCCAACGTGCCGGGGAACATGGGGCCGTGGCGGGTCCACTTGTTCGCTATTTCTGCGGCAGGGGTGTTGGGCAGAGCAATGAAATCCTGTTTGGTTATGGAGGCCAGGGCAATTTGAAGCACATCGCTGTAGGCGCTATAAGTCAAATAGACTCGCTCCCCGATCAAAACCAGGCGCGGGTCCTCGCAACCGCCCTTTTCTCGCCGTCTCGTCTGGAGCACGCTTGTCTCGGCAAGTTCATAGTCTGTCTGGGGAGCAAAAATCGGATGCGGCAATCTCCCATCCAGATGCATGCCATCTCTGCTCCAGGCCAGGCCCAGGCGGGAAATATGATCGTCTCCAAAAGCCCGGTAAAGGATGTAGGTTATCCTATCCAACCGTATCGCGGCCGGATTGTAAACCATTTTCGATTCCCACGAGTGATCGGGGATAGGCGCCAGAATAGGGTTTCCCTTGAACCTGGTCAATGAGCCAGTTCTTCCAAAGAGTTCGTCTAGAGATTGATCGAGCAAGGTCTGGCGATACCCTGCGCTTGAACCGCCCAGATAAAAAGCCTCGAAATCAGAAAGCCTCATCAACTCGGCAACGGTCTTGTGTTTGCCGTTGACGAGCACAACCTCCTCTTCCGGGATTGCTCCCATCTCCAGGACCACCCTTACCTTCCTGACTATTTCTTCATCCATGATGATGATATCGGTCAACAACTGCCCCGGCTCCGACTCCACCTGGCGCTCATTCAGTTGTTCTATCAGAAAAAGTAAACTGCCCGATCTGGCTTCCATAACTCGGGCCACGCAATCAACTACGACTGCCCCTTGCTCCACCCTGCCCCTCAGAATCTTGGTTTGGCCCAGGATCACCGCTCCCCTCTCGACCGTGACGTCCTCCCCCAGTTCCACGTCCCGGCCGATGAGCGCTCCATCCACCAAATCCGCTCCCAGGGTTTGTCTCAGGGTTGAGTCGGTGAGTGCTTCCAGCACCACGTTATAATAATCCATTCCACGGTTCAAAATCTCGTTAGCGGCCCATTCTGCTATGTTCATTCTTTCCTTTCGTCAGTTGTCATCCGCCCTTGTCACTGCAAGCGACGGTAGAACACGGATTGGGAGGATTGACGGATTCGGAGTCGTTTCATCTAAATTCGATCTAGTGTAATCGGGAATCTAACATTGTCAAGTCAGTACGAATGAAGGGCACATGCTAGAACCAACATGTGCCCTTCTTGACTGATAGGCCAAAGACAGACTATTTGGGCAGAGCAGGCTCGATCCGCTCACAGAAGGCTGTGACGCTGTCTTGGACCGATTTCTGGCCCAGCCACATCTCGCCCAGTTCCTGGCCCCAGGCGTCCCACATCTTGCCCATGTCGGGGATGGTCGGGTAGTAGTAAATCTCATCCGGGGTGTAGGAGATCAACACTTCCCGGTGCGCGGGCGGTTGGGTCGGGTCGAGGAAGGCCTCGGAGTTGGCGTATTCGATCATCGAGGGCGTCGCTGTTCCTCCCTCGGCCATGCGCACCTGGCCGGCTTCGCCGGTGAAGAATTTGGTAGCGCGCCAAACCGATGGGCCAAGTTGGGGCACTCACCGGAACAGCCAGGGGCAGTACCTGACACTCTTGCCAGTACAGGTCCCATCCGCCATTGAGGAGCAAGGTCCTGAGTGCGGCTAGAGCATTGCTCGTTTCCCAACTCCAATGCATTCTTTTCTTCTTTTGACGGCGAGACACCAACAAGTCATTGGCCTTTTCGCCACGACCGCTGCCAATGAACTGTCGTTTCGCACGGCGTTCCTTGTAGTTGGGAATGTAGGGACGCCGTGCGGATAGGTAGTTGATGAGTTCGTCGAGTTTCTTTTCGTTCTTGGCTTCAGGGCGGTATGCTTCGAGACACTCTATGGCTTCATCTAGCTGGCCCCGCCACAGCCGAATCAGCAAGCGGCCTAATAAGATGGCCTTCGCCTTGCGTCCTCGGCAGATCATGCTGGTCATTTCATAGCATCTCTTCCGGAGATGCCACCAGTCCAAGATCAGTTCCTTATGAGGCAAGTGAGCCAGACGTTCAGCAAAGAAGGTGCGAATCCAGCAGGCACCGTCACCCAGCAAGGTGAGCAAAGCCGTTGTGCCGCCACACAGCAAGATGAGCAGGTACAGTTGCTGGAGTACCATTTCGCCAGAGCCGCTCAGATAGCGATAGCCTGCTGTAGTGGCAATGTGCGCCGTGCGCAGCGACCACCATCTGCGTCGTTCCGGCCGTCGCACCTCGACATCGTCCGTGGCGGCTACAATCTGGTCAGGCTGAATCTCCGGCCCCAGCTTGCGGAGTTTGCTGACCGAGGTGTCCTGTTTGGCCTTCCGTGCTTCCAACACGCGCTCCCAGTCCACCGTGGATACCCCTTCAGGTGGTTGAGAGTCAGAAGAGGCCAGAGCTGTTTCCACAGCCGCATTCAGTTCGGCGGGCCAAGCGGCTTTTCGCCGAGGTGTATTAGAGGGCACCAGATTGGGCTTCAGGCCAGTCAAGTCGCCGCGTTCCAGCAGTGCCTCTACCTCGACTTGCTCCGCCTCACGGATGATTTGACCGTGCTGGCGCACCAAACGCCGTCCTTGGGTAGCCGACAGCACTTTGGGCTCGTGGGTCATCCAACCCAGCAACCGCTGGGCGGTCTCGAAAGGAACATCCTGGGGCAACAGACAGACTCACTCTTGCAGACCTCGGGCGGTGACCATTCCATTGTGCTCGGGCAGCGACTCGTTCCCTGGCATGACGTGCGACTGTCGACTAGAATCGTAGCACTCCTGGCGGGGAAGCCATATCAGGCCCAGCCGGCAAGCCACTTTCAGGGGGTCATGGCCATCGCGCGTCGTTTCTGGGGCTTGCTCACAATACTGAGACACCATCATCTCATCGGTCAGTTGCCACTGACCGACCATCAAAGCCCGCATCGCTTCCCATCCCTTGACCATGACCTCTCGCTCCAGATTGTCCAGATAGGTTTGGGGAGTCCAGGCAATCTCGCCCACCTCTGGCATTTCAAACGAGGCCAGTTCGCTCAGTTGTTCCCCCTGAGCAGAATCGTCAATTCGATATACCATCAGGCCTACGCGGCTCATGTCTCCCTCCTTGGTGCTTCGCCCTGGGGTGGAATGATTGGCCTGATGATACACCATTTCGCTGATTTGGGTAGCCTGAACGGCGCTCGGGTATCACACCACTTTGGCGCGCTAACAAAAAATTTCCTGTCAAGCCTGCCTGTAGACGGACAGGGCGATGGGTTGAAGCAGCAGCCCAACGTGAAACGCTCTCTTGCCGACAGTGCCGATTTGGAGTACAATACCAGGCGTGAAACGTGACGAGCGAGTCGGGCTACTGTTGGAGTTAAGACGATGGAACCTGTGTTGCTCAACAATCGTTATCGTCTGTTAGAATTGATCGGTTCTGGTGGGATGGCAGTTGTGTACCAGGGAGTGGACACACTGCTCCAGCGCCGGGTGGCGGTAAAGGTGTTACGCGAGGGGTTCGCCGGCGACCCGGCGTTTCTGGCCCGCTTCCAGCGGGAGGCTCGAGCCGCGGCTAACCTCGAGCATCCCGCCATCGTCACGGTGTATGACGTGGGTCAGGATGGCGACCGGCATTACATTGTGATGGAATACGTGGATGGTCAGGACCTCAAGGCGTTGATTCGTCAGAAAGGCCGTCTGGGTGTTGATGAGACTCTGGACATTGTGATCCAGATCTGTGCCGGTGTAGGGCACGCGCACCAGGCCGGCGTCATTCACTGCGACATCAAACCTCAGAACGTGCTGGTGACCCAAGACGGGCGGGCCAAGGTAACTGACTTTGGCATTGCGCGGGCGCTTTCTGAAGCCGGTCTCACCGAATCGGAGACGGTGTGGGGCAGTCCGCTCTACTTTTCGCCCGAGCAGGCGGCGGGAGAGCCGCCCTCTCCGGCGTCCGACGTCTACAGCATCGGCGTCGTGATGTACGAGATGCTGGCCGGGTCGCCGCCCTTCCAGGCCGAAAACCCCACTGCGCTGGCACTGATGCACATGCGTGAGGACCCGCCCCCCCTGGCGGTCCGCAATCCCCGGGTGCCGCCTCAACTGGAGTGGATCGTTCGCAAGGTGTTAGCCAAGGAGCCCTCGGCACGCTACCGTACCGCCGGCCAGTTGGCCCACGTCATCGAGGAGTACCGTGAGCGCGGCGAGCAGAGGACTGGATGGCAACCAATAGCCCGTAATGGCGGGGGAACCCCGCCCCTACCGTCTCCGGGTTACACCGTCGAGGCTGAACCGCACGCCGTGTCACAGACGGCCCTCGATAGACTGGCGTGGGTACTGGGGATAATTGCGTTCGTCGCTGTGGGGGGCCTCATTCCTCTATGGTGGGGGGCCTACCAACTTTTGTTTGCTCCGTCACCTCCGCCACCCCCGACCACGTCTCAGCCTGTGGTCACTTTGACGCCGGCGGTGCAGTTGATCCTGGTGCCGCCCCTGGTGGAGATGGCAGTGGATGACGCACAAAGGGCGGTGGAGCAGGCCGGATTGCGCTTTGTGTTGCTGGAAGAGCGGTACGAGCCAGGCGTCGAAAAAGGGATTGTGCTGGCACAGAGGCCGGCTTCTAGCGAACTCGTCCCTCCTGACTCAGAGGTCGCTGTCGTCGTGAGTGGCCCGGGGCGGGAACTGGCGATGCCTCCCGTAGTGGGTTACTCGGTGGAGGTGGTGCGAGCCGGTCTCGAGTCGGATGGCCTGCGGGTCATCAGCAGTACGGTGTGGAGTACGCAGCCGGAAGGGATGGTGATAACGCAGGAGCCTGGGCCGGGCACAACGATCCACGCCGGCGACACGGTGACGTTGACCGTGAGCGCAGGTGTGGATGCTCCCATTCCGCTCCAGGTCGGCCTGGCCGATCAGATCATACTGGAGAGCGCCGAATTGCAGCACATGGCGTTTCAGCCAGGTGAGGTGATCGCGGTCACGTTGCACTGGCGGGCGCTACATTCCATCAGCACGCCTTACGTCGTGTTCGTACACCTCATCGGCCCCGACGGTGGCCTGGTGGCGCAGCAGGACGTGGAGCCGGTCATCCCCACGACAACGTGGGCGCCCGGTGTGGAGGTCGTAGACCCGCACCTCGTTACCATCCCGGCCGGCCAGATGGCGGGCGGGTACCAGTTGCGCACCGGGATGTATCCCCAGGGACAACCCAGTTCCCGTCTCACGGTCGTGGATGCCGGTCTCACGACGGCCGATGCGGGCAGCATTTTGATCACTGAGGTACAGATACAGCCTTGAGGTGGCGTATCCGGTAATTTCTGGTATAATGCCCTGGGGGAATTTAGAATTTACGGACTTGAAGTGGAGGCAAAGTGTGAATTCCAAGTCAAGAGGGGGCACGTTTATCTATTTGATCATCCTTGTCGCTGCTGCGTTTCTGATGTACAATTTCTACTCGCAGCAGGCAGAGGATGTGCCGCGAATAAAGTTCTCGGAAGTGGCGGCGATGGTGCGAGAGGGCAAGATTACCGGCATCCGCGTGGAAGGAAATACCCTTTTTGTCGAGCTCGGGAATGGCGAAGAGATCGTTTCGCACAAGGAATCTGCGTCCACGGTCACTGAGCAATTACTGAACCTGGGGGTGACCAAGGAAGAGTTAAAGAGTATTGTGATTGACCCGGTGCAGCCACCGGATTGGGTGTCTCTGTTGAGCACCGGCGGTTCGCTCTTGCTGCTGGTAGCTATGATGGTGGGGGGCTACATGATACTGCGCCAGTTCCAGGGCGCGAACAATCAAGCACTCTCCTTTGGCAAGAGCCGGGCTCGGATGTACACCGGCGACCAGCCATCAATCACCTTTGAGGATGTGGCAGGAGTGGAGGAGGCCAAGGAGGGACTGCGCGAGGTGGTCGAATTTCTCAAAGAGCCGGAGAAATTCGTTCAACTGGGGGCCCGTATTCCCAAAGGCGTGCTGCTGGTGGGTGCTCCGGGCACGGGCAAGACTCTTTTGGCCAAGGCGGTGTCGGGCGAGGCAGGGGTGCCCTTCTTCTCCATTTCTGGCTCAGAGTTTGTGGAAATGTTCGTCGGTGTGGGGGCCTCCCGGGTACGTGACCTGTTCGAGCAGGCCAAGCGGCACAGCCCTTGCATAATTTTTTTGGACGAAATAGATGCCGTTGGCCGCCACCGAGGCGCTGGTCTGGGCGGCTCCCACGACGAGCGGGAGCAGACGCTGAATCAGATCCTGGTCGAGATGGACGGATTTGACACCGACACGAATGTGATCATCACAGCGGCTACTAATCGCCCCGACATTCTGGATCCGGCGCTGCTTCGACCCGGCCGCTTTGATCGGCGCGTCGTGCTCGACAGGCCGGACGTCAAGGGACGCGAGGAGATCCTAAAAGTACATGTGCGCGGCAAGCCGGTAGGTGAGGATGTGGACCTGAAAAAATTGGCAAAAATCACCCCAGGCTTTGTAGGGGCTGACATCGAAAACATGGTCAACGAAGCGGCGATCCTGGCTGCCCGCAACGACAAAAAAGTTATCGAGATGCCCGAGTTTGAGGAGTCAATTGAGCGCGTGATCGCCGGGCCGGAGCGCAAGAGTCGCCTGATCTCTGACGAAGAGAAACAGATCACAGCCTACCACGAGGCCGGGCACGCGGTGGTGGCCCACGTACTACCCAAATGTGATCCAGTACACAAGGTCTCCATTGTGGCGCGTGGGATGGCCTCTGGCTACACCATAGCACTGCCGGAGGAGGACCGGCGCATTGTGAGCAAAACAAAGTTCAGGGATGAACTGGCGTTCGCGCTGGGCGGGCGAACAGCCGAGGAGTTGGTATTCGGAGACGTGACTACTGGGGCAGCCAATGACCTGGAGCGGGTGACGGAACTGGCCCGCTCCATGGTGACGCGCTATGGGATGAGCGACAAGTTGGGGCCGATGACCTTTGGTCAGAAAGAGGAACTGGTCTTTCTGGGCAAAGAGATTGGCGAGCAGCGGGACTATAGCGAGGCGGTCGCCCAGGAGATTGATGAGGAAGTGCGCAAAATTGTCCACGAGGCCCACGAACGGGCCAGGGATGTCCTGACGCGCCACCGGGAGCAGTTAGAGCGGATCGTGCAGCATCTGATAGAGGTCGAGACACTGGATGCCGACGAGTTCGTTGCTCTGTTCGATGGTGTCCCAGAGAAAGAGCCAGAAGCCCCGGAGAGCCCGCCCCCTGTGCCTGTGCCTACCGTCAGACAACCGGTCGCGCAGCCGGCTCCCAGGCGACGCAAACCCGTGCTAGACATGCCCACTGTGCCGGCCCCGGCGTGAGGGGTAAGATGGGAAAGTTGATTCTAAAGTACGGAGAGTTACTCTGTGACGCGGATACAGATTGAGCGGCTTATCGCCGAGATCGAAAACGATTAGCAAGCCCGACGATGGCTGTAAGTGATCAAAGGCGGAGCCAACAGGCTCCGCCTTTTGGTACATCCGGGGGTAGAGGTGTGGTCTCCGCGCCTCTACGCTTGCTCGGCCAGTTTCTTCTTTTCCTCCTCGACCAACACGCGCCGTAGAACCTTGCCGACCATCGTCTTGGGCAGTTCGTCGCGGAACTCGATGAACTTGGGTACCTTGTAGCGGGCCATGTTCTGGCGGCAGAACTCTATCATCTCTTTCTCGGTGGACGTCTCGCCCCTTTTGAGAACGATAAAGGCTTTCACCCGCTCGCCCTTGTCCTTGACCGGCACGCCCGCCACGGCACATTCCTGGACCTTGGGATGCTGGTACAGCACCTCCTCGACCTCGCGGGGATAGATGTTGAACCCACCCGCGCCCAGGATCATGTCCTTCTTGCGGTCCACGATCTGAAAGTAGCCGTCCGCGTCCATACGGGCCATATCGCCCGTGTAGAGCCAACCGTCGCGCAGGACGTTGGCCGTCTCAGTGGGCATTTGCCAGTAGCCCTTCATCACCTGCGGCCCCCGGATGACCAGTTCGCCGACCTCGCCCACCGGCATTTCCTGCGTCCCGGTTTCAGCGTCCATAACCTTGGCCTCAGTGCTGGGGAAGGGCAGGCCGATGGTTCCGACGCGGTTCTCACCATAGATGGGGTTGGCGTGGGTGACTGGGGTGGCTTCGCTGAGGCCGTACCCCTCCACCAGCCGCCCGCCGGTGATTTCCTGGAACTTTTGCTGCACCTCGACCGGCAGAGGCGCCGCCCCACTGATGCAGGCTTTGATGGAACTGACGTCGTATTTGTTAATGTCGGGGTGGTTGATGAGAGAGACGTAAAGGGCCGGTACGCCGGGGTAGAGGGTGGGGCGGTGCTTGTTGATGGACTTGAGGATGTGGGGCAGCACGCGCGGGTTGGGGATCAGGATCATGCTACCCGCGAGCAGCACGCCCAGGTTCATGCAGGTGATCGCGCCATAACAGTGGAACAAGGGTAGCGAAGTCAGGACAATTTCCTTCCCCTCGACGAGCGTGGGGAACCAGGTGCGGACTTGCACCGTGTTGGCCTGGACGTTGCGGTGGGTGAGTTGCGCGGCCTTGGATAGGCCGGTGGTGCCGCCAGTGTACATCAGGATGGCGGTGTCCTGCACGTCAATCTCCACCGGCGTGGGTCTGGCAGGCGCTTTGTCGAGGACATCCTGGAACCAATAGGTGTTCGCGTCGCCGGAGATGTCCTGATAGTGCCCTTCCTTCTTTTCCGTGGCGACGGTGAACAGGAACTTGAGCAGGCCGGGAAAGTACTCTTTGATGTTGGTGACGATGACACGCTTGAGCGAGGTCTGGGCGCGAACCTGCTTCACGATGGGGTATGTCAGGCTGAGGGTGATGATGGTCTCTGCGCCGGAGTCGTTCAACTGGTGCTTCATCTCGCGGGCCACGTACTGGGGATTACACGGCACGACTATACCACCGACCATCAGTGTGGCATAGTAGGCGATGAGGAATTGGGGACAATTGGCGAGGTGGATAGCCACCCGGTCGCCTTTCTTGACTCCCATCTGTTGCAGCGCGGCAGCGAAACGATACGTCAGGTCGAGCAGCGTCTGATAGTCCATCTGGGCGTCCATCAGTGCGTTTCCCAGAGGCTCGACCACGTTGCCGAAAATCAGTGCTGTGTTATGGGGATACTTTTTGGCAGCGTTGATGAGGTTCTGGGTGACCGGGTAGTCCGGTATCTGCGCTTCGGCTGAGACGCCCTCCTCGTAGTGAGCCAACCACGGCTTTTCCATACTTTACCTCCTATATTTGTGTGAGTGCGGGGGCGTCTCCGCGCCGGGGAATGACGGGAGCCGTTCCCAAGTCCAAGGGCAAACCTCTGAGTATAGTATAGTGGAATTGGAGAGCGTTGTCAAGGGGTTAATCCTTACACTTTGCCAATCACGTACAGTTCCCCTTGCTCGAACCCGCGCTCCCGGTAGTAGGGCCGCGTGCCGGCCGCCGCGATGACTGCCAGGCGACCGAACCCCTCCCGGCGGGCGATGCACTGGGCCTCGTCGAGCAACTGTGTGCCCAACCCGGCGTGCTGGGCTGCCCCTTCCCGCGCGGTCCCCAGTTCCAGCGCCGGGCCGTAGACGTGCAACTCGCGCACTATTGCGCAGCCGGACAGTTCTGCGATGGACGGCTCGGCCTGGGGCAGCGAAAGGCGCAGGAACCCCGCCAACCGGCCCTCGGGCGTGACGTAACTCGTAAAGCACTCGTGGGTAGCGTCGGTCTCATAGTCCAGATACTCCAGTCTAAGCGTGTCTGTTTCTACCGTCCGCCCGCGTACCTCGCGGCAGCGGATGCAACGGCAGGCCAGCCCCTCCTGTGCCATCCGCTGCTGCACGATCTGGCGCAGGTTTGACTTTTTCACGCCGGCCACAATGTTGGGCGCGGGAATGTCGCGCATCAGCCGGTTGACGCGGCAGTAGGGCGGGATGAGCGTCTTGCAGCGGGCCAACAGTGTCACCAGCGTCTCTTCGTCGTAGGGCTGGTACTCGCCCCGCTGCCAGCACTTGTACAATTCCGTGTCCGGCAGGAGCGCCGTGGGATAGATCTTTAGTTCGTCGGGCCGCAGCGCCGGGTCGTCCCACAACCGGCGAAAGTCCTCCAGGTCGCCTTCCGGCGTGGCCCCCAGCAGGTTCGGCATCCAGTGGACGGCGATCTTGAAGCCGGCCAGGCGCAGCAAGCGCATTGCGCGGCGCGTCTCGGCGATGGTGTGGCCGCGCCGGTTGCGAGCCAGGAGGTCGTCGTCTAGGCTCTGCACGCCCAGTTGCACCTTTGTCACGCCCAGCCAGCGCAGGCGACGCACCTCCTCCGGCGTGATGCAATCGGGCCGCGTCTCCACCACCAGCCCGACGTTGCGGTGCGGCGCGACCTCGTTGAGTCGTTGCGCTTCCTCCAGCGAGCGCGCCTCCACCCCGTTCAGCGCGTCCAGGCAGCGGCGCACGAACCACTCTTGATACGCTTCCGGGTAACACGACCACGTTCCACCCAGGATGAGCAACTCGACCTTGTCCACATTGTGCCCGATCTCGGCCATCGCGGCGACGCGGCTGGCGGTCTGGGCGTAGGGGTCGAACTCGTGGGCGGCCGCCCGCATCGCGCCGGGCTCGTCGGGCAGGTAACTCTTGGGCATCCCGTCGGGGGCCGGACAAAAGATGCACTCGCCGGGGCAGGGAAAGGGCTCAGTCAGCACCGTCACCGGGGCCACGCCAGAGATGGTGCGCGTGGGCTTGACTTGCAGACAGCGCGCCAGTTCGGTGTCGGGTGCTCGCCCGTCCCGCGCGCACAATTGGCGGTATCCTGTGAGGAGTTGGGCTTTGGAGAGGATGCGACCGTCGGGCAGGGGATGCCGGCGCACGATGCGCGCCAGGTGCTCCCCGCTCAGTTCTGGCGCGGCTCGCATTTCGTCCAGGATGGCGACGAGCAGGTTCCCGTGCCGCTCCAAATCGAACGGTGTTTGATGTACTGCTCGCCACGTTGCCTCGCGCTGTCTACTCATTTGCCAATATTTTCTCCAACATATTTCACCTCTTCCGCAATCGCGGGATCCACATTGGCACCTCTCGCATGTACTGTGCATAATCCTCGCCAAAGCGAGCGAAAGGTATTCTGACGCCAGGTGGCACGTACTGATTGAGGCAAGTCGTGTACTGTAGAAAGAATGTATGTATCTTCTCAATATCCTGGGGTAGGGGCAGGACTTGCTCTTGCCCACAAGGGCGACCGCAAGGGTTCGCCCCTACCTATTGAGAAGATACGAATGTATCGAGTATCCACGTCGCCGCAAACAGACAGGCCAGCACCATCTGTCCGGCATCGCCGACTGTATGCTCGCCGGTAAGGTCATCCCGCTGTCGTTGTGCTTTTCTGCGCGTATGTTGTCGAGTTCTGTTGTCTCTTTTTCTATCTCTTGTTTCTTGTGTCACGAGCCGGACGATGCTGTGCAACGCACGTTTGCTCACGTGTGTATGCCGTTGACCAGTCTCAACTCCCTGGCGCGAGTGATGGCCTCGGTGCGGTTGCGCACGTCCAACTTGTGGCAGATGCTGTTCGGCGACCAGCGTGGTCTTGCCAAAACCGGTTACCGAATCTCCTCCCACACCAGCCGGTCAAAGCCCAGGGAGACCACCGCGTAAGCGCGCAGGCGCAACTTTTCTCTGTACTTTGTTTCCAGACGGCGGCGGTAGTCTCGCAGTTGTGTGATGGCTTCTCGGAAACTGGCCTGCACGTCAGCGAGGGACTTTATTTCATCCCGGCTCATTCTCCGCGCTTGCTCTCCTGTGAGACCGGCCTTTTTCAGTCCCACATACTTGAACTCGATCAGAATGTCCAACAGTTGGTACTGGCGCATTTCGGGGCGGACGATCATTGTCAAGTCAGCGTATCCTCGTTCCAGCGCGGTTTCCGAGTCCATAATGTAGGCGATGTCGTTGAAAAGCAAGGTGAGAAACGCAGTCTTGACCGTCAGTTCATTGGCTCCGTAGTAATCCCGGTTGTCGAATACTTTAAAGTAACGCTGCTCGATGAAATCACACAACGGTTGCATGTCGCCGGTACTGTACAGTGTTTCCGCTGCTTGCTGGGCCGCGTCTCGCTCCTGGGCGGGGAGCAACATCCGCTGAATGTGTTCCACGTATAGTTTTCGTACCACCAAGTTGGGGATTCTCAGAGTCATCTTGCCCAGCGCGGTCTTTTCCCCCAGGGTCAAGATTCCCAGGTAGTAAAGCAACGACGCCATGAACGGGGTGTCATGAGCCGGGGCGAGCATCTCTGCCATACCAAACTGGTCGGCTAACTGGAAGACGCTGATAGGGGTTTCCTCTTGTAGGGCATCCAAAATCAATGCCTCGCCACCGCGCAAGTGGGAAATGTAGGCCAGTTTTTGGCGATCCATAGCAAAATTGCTGTCCAGCATATTTGCCGGCGATTGGCAGTGATGCTGAAAGTAGTCCATAAAGTACAAGGCCAGGGTAGGGTTGTAAATCGCTCCTTCACTGTCGTGACTGAAGGTATATCCATCGTAAAACGCGCTCATCGTCGTCAGTGCTGAGGCAACTTTTTCCGGCGGCAGGTCGCATGCTTGCCCGATATGTTGCAGGGGAGTGATGATCTCTGTTTCCCAGAACCCGCACAGATCGTGCAGACCAGGTTCCAAAGAGATGTGCTTGGCGACGTTGTAGCCACTGGTCACGTCGTTCAGTGCCACTGGTGAGATGCCGGTGATAAAGACCCGGTCCAGGCCCAGCCCCCCACTTGCCGCTTTGACTGCCTTGAAGACGGTTTTTAATGCCCCTTCACCGTAGAGTAAGGCTTCGTAACGCGCCTGGCTGTCCGGGCGGTCGCTCATCAGCACGGTGTTGGCAAAGTTGTCGTACTCGTCAATCAAAAGATAAAGATGGTAAGGGGTCTGTTGAACGGCGGTCAGCAGCGATTGAAATGACCGCAACGCATCTGTCGGATCGCGTTCAATTGTATGATGTAACTGACTTTGATATTGTTGGGTAAAACGTTCGATAGCCGCGTTGATATGGTTGTGAAGGGATCGTTTGATCTCGGCGACGTTCCCCTGGGGATCAACCAGCGAAAAATCCCATCTCATCACCACGTAGCGGTTGTGCAGCGGGGTGGGGTTTTGCCCGATCGCCAGATGCCCAAAGAGCGTCTCGAACTCGTCCGCCTTGGCCACGTCGTAATAGTTCTCCAACGTCGAAAGCCACAGGCTCTTGCCGAACCGCCGCGGGCGTAGGAAAAGCAACTGTTTCCCGATTCTTTCGACCAACGGAATCCGGTCTGTGCGGTCTATGTAAAAGTAGTTCTCTGTGATGATCTGGTAAAAGTCACTGATGCCGTAAGGGAATTTTATCATGACAGGCCTCCTCTCCTGGCGGAGAATCTCGACCCAAGTATACCACAACTGCCAGATAATTCACAATATTTCTGTAGCGGCAGGCTATCGGGATTGAACCAATTGGTGCGTGGCAGCGCATCCGGGGCTAGGTATGACTATGACAACGAATAAAGAGGATTGGACGAAACTCGGTGGATCCAAAATCGCTCCGAGGGGATTGCCAAATCCCCGCTTTGGGCCTGGATCGCCAGATCCAGGCCGAGCAAATTTGGATTTGCTGAAACTCATTTGACACTGTGCGGGACTTGTGATATAGTGCATTTGTCTAGCAAATGAACAAGGAGGCGAGGATGGCACGGTCACGCACAGAACTGCTGGTGAATCGGCTGCGAGACTTGCAGGTCGGCACACCCGATATTGAGGCCTCGGCTATCGTCAGTGTGGATGGATTGATCATGGCTTCCGCGCTACCGGCCAATGTGGAGGAGGACCGGGTGTCTGCCATGTCCGCCGCAATGCTCTCTCTGGGCGAGCGTATCGCCGGTGAGTTGGGGCGCGGTTTGCTGAACCAGGTTTACATCAAGGGCAACGACGGCTATGTCATCCTGACGTCGGTGGGCGAGGAGGCGGTGCTCACAGTCCTGGCCCGCAAAGAGGCTAAACTGGGCCTCGTTTTCCTGGATATGCGGCGAGCGACTGAGGCCCTGGCTACTCTTTTGTAGAAAAGAAATAGAGCCAACCGAGGCTGTTGTTGCGGGCTTGATAAAAAGTCCAAGTCTGTTTTTTTATATGGGGAGAGTCGTCCTTAAGCGGCCCTCCCCGCTTCTCTTGAAAGTTGAGTGAGGAAGGTATGCGCAAGTACATTTTCTGCACTGGTGGGGTGATCAGCAGCGTGGGCAAAGGGGTTGCGGCAGCCTCCATCGGCCGGGTGTTAAAAGCACGGGGTATGCGTATCTCTATCCAGAAACTCGATCCCTACATCAACGTGGACCCGGGAACAATGTCGCCTTACCAACACGGCGAGGTCTTTGTCACCGACGACGGAGCCGAGACCGACCTGGACCTGGGCCATTACGAGCGTTTCACTGACGAGAACCTGACCCAGGCCAGCAACGTCACCACCGGGCAGGTCTATGCAGAGGTCATCGCCCGCGAGCGCCAGGGTGATTTTTTAGGAGGCACTATCCAGGTTATCCCCCACATCACCAACGAGATCAAGCGGCGCATCGCGTTGGTCGGCGAGCAAAGCGGGGCCAACGTGGTGATCGTCGAGGTCGGTGGCACTGTCGGCGACATCGAGGGGTTGCCCTTTCTGGAGGCGTTGCGGCAGATGCGCCGGGACGTGGGCCGCGAGAACACGCTCTACATCCACGTCACCTTTTTGCCCCACGTCGGCGCCACCGGCGAATTGAAAACCAAACCCACGCAGCACAGCGTGCGCGAACTGCGCTCCATCGGCATCCAGCCCGACATTATCATTGCTCGCGCTGACTACCCGGTGGCCGGCACGCTGTGTGACAAAATCGCGCTTTTCTGCGACGTGGAGCGGCGGGCCGTCGTCCCACTGGTGACTACGCCGGTGCTGTACGAGGTGCCGCTGATCCTGGAGGATGCCGGGCTGGGCGACTTTATCGTCGAGCGGCTGCGGATCGAGACTGAACCCCCTGATCTGAGCGAATGGCGCGAACTCGTGGATCGTATCCACGCTCCCAAATCCGCGCTGCCCATTGCTATCGTAGGTAAATACGTCGAACTGCACGATGCCTACATCAGCGTACGCGAGGCGCTGTACCACGCGGCCCTGGCGCACGGGTGGGACGTTGACGTACATTACATCAGTTCCGAAGCGCTGGAGCGCGGCCGGGGGTGGGAGGAACTGAAAGAGGTAGCCGGCGTGGTCGTGCCCGGCGGCTTTGGCGAACGGGGCATCGAGGGCAAGATCGCCACGGCGCGTTGGGCGCGAGAGAACCGGGTGCCCTACCTGGGGCTATGCCTGGGCTTGCAAGTGATGATCGTCGAACTGGCCCGGCACGCTCTGGGGAGCGAGGAGCCGAACAGCACCGAGTTTAACCCCCGCACCAGGTATCCTGTAATTGACCTGATGCCTGAGCAGCGTACGATCGTGGATCTGGGTGGCACGATGCGTTTGGGCTTGTACCCCTGCTGCCTGGCGCCTGGGACGAAAGCAGCCGCGGCCTACGACGTGTCCGAGGTCCAGGAGCGGCATCGTCATCGCTTTGAAGTGAACAATGCCTACCGTGACGTGCTGGCGGAAGCAGGGCTAGTGTTCAGCGGGCTTTCTCCCGACGGGCGGCTGATCGAGGTCGCCGAACTGGCCGGCCATCCCTTTATGTTGGGCAGTCAGTTTCATCCCGAGTTCAAGTCTCGCCCCAACCGGCCTCATCCTCTTTTCAGGGCTTTTATCGCGGCGACCATTGCCCGGCGCGAGGACACGCTGGCGTCGGCTACTGTTATTCTGAGCGGAACGCAGTGAAGCGAAGCGAAGAATATCACGCCACAGCACTCGATCCGCCTGTCCAAGACAAGATTCTTCGCTATGCCCAGAATGACAGGCTATGGACGCTCACACCGCTTGGCGCACAATCGTACCTGTGTTATAATCACCTTGCATCTGCGAAATGGAGGGAATCTCTTGCGGCGTAGAAC